>NZ_DASTTN010000016.1:0-15968 GCF_035760125.1 Flavobacterium sp. | reverse complement strand
GAAACTGAAGAATTTTCTATTTTTTCTATAATGTCTGATGATTCCCTTACGGTTGAAAACCAAATTATTGCTGATCAGGTTGAGGTTGATATTCGTAGATTAGTTGAGGAGCTTCCCTTGGATCAAAAAGAAGTCCTGATGATGCGCATGTATCAAGATATGAGTTTTAAGGAAATTTCCGAAACAACTGGGGTGAGTATTAATACAGCCTTGGGTAGAATGAGATATGCGATAATGAATTTGAGAAAAATTATTGATAAACATCAAATAGTTTTGACAAATTGACAATAAATAGATAATTCTTCCGTTGTAATATAAAATAAAATTTATACTTCATATGGAAAAGAATTACTCTAAAGCATTGAAAATTTCTAAAAAAATGAAACCGGATAAAGAAGTGGTATCTTTATTATTAAATTACTCTAAAGCATTAAAAATAGTGAAAATAGAGGATAAGGTTTTTGAAATTATAGTCAATTAATAAGCTTCTTGATAAGAAGATAATTCAAGTTTCGCAATGTTGGCTTGAATAGCAAATTTCACTAATTTCTTTTATGGGATTAGTGAAATTTATTATTTATAGCTAAATTACTTTTTGGTAAATTCACTTAAAACTGATTTTCGACCAATTGTTTTAGTGATAATATCTTTCTCCAAATCCCAGCCTCTAGCAGGTGAATACTCACGTCCGTACCAAATAATCTGAAGGTGTAAATCATTCCATAGTTCTTCCGGAAAAATGCGTTTAGCGTCTTTTTCGGTTTGAACTACATTTTTGCCATTTGTCAAATTCCATCGATACATTAATCTGTGAATGTGCGTATCAACCGGAAATGCTGGTACTCCAAAAGCCTGTGACATCACTACACTTGCTGTTTTATGCCCTACTGCTGGTAGTTCTTCCAGATATTCAAAACTTTGCGGTACTTGCCCATTGTGTTTCTCAATCAAAATTTGTGATAAACCATGAATTCCTTTCGACTTCATAGGTGATAAACCGCAAGGGCGAATGATTTCCTTAATTTCTTCCACCGACATTTTTACCATGTCATATGGATTATCAGCTTTGGCAAAAAGTAATGGTGTGATTTGATTCACACGTACATCTGTGCATTGGGCCGAAAGTAAAACCGCAATCAGCAAAGTATAAGGGTCTTTGTGGTCTAGAGGAATCGGGATAGTAGGGTATAGTTCATTCAACGTATTTATAACAAATGTTATGCGTTCCTGTTTGGTCATTTTTTGAGTTGCTAAGAATCTAAGTTTTAAGACTGTTTTTGAATGTAAAAATAACATTATTTAGTTTTTGAATTGAATTTGAATGTCATTTTTTACAAAACTTAGTACCTTAGCGACTTAGTAACTCAGCAACTCAAAAAAAATGACTACATTAAAAAAAGGTGATAAAGCACCTCAATTTTCAGGAGTAGACCAAGACGGGAAATTACATCAACTGGCTGATTATACGGGTAAAAAGTTAGTGGTTTTCTTTTATCCAAAAGCTTCTACGCCAGGCTGCACGACTGAGGCTTGTGATTTAAGAGATAACTTTGAACGTTTTAAAGCTAATAATTATGAGCTTTTGGGCGTAAGTGCCGATAGTGCAAAAGCACAAACCAAGTTCAGGGATAAATACGAGCTTCCTTTTCCGCTATTAGCAGATGAGGATAAGTCTGTAATCAATGCCTTTGGGGTTTGGGGGCCAAAAAAGTTTATGGGAAGGGAATATGACGGAATTCACAGAACAACCTTCGTAATTGATGAAAACGGGATTATTGACGAAGTAATTTCGGAAGTGAAAACGAAAGCTCACGCTGATCAGATATTGAAATAAGACTGTTTTTTGAAATGCTTCCTTTGATTATTTAAGAATTACTTATAAATATCAAAAGTTGTTGTTTTAACTAAAGTTCTTACGACCGCGTGAGTGATGGGAGTAAGTTACCTTGTAACGCGGACAGCACGACAGCATTAGGGAAAGGGGGCGAATGAGCGATGCTATGAGTTGCCCCCTTTTCCTAATGGTGGCACGCCCAAATGAACTTTAGTAGATTGATGTATATTGATGAAAGATATTTAAAACTCCCTTTTCAAAACAAAAAATCCAAGAAGAACAATTTGTCTTTCTTGGATTTTTAATAAAGTTATGTCTCTTTTCAATAATGAAATCTTAATTGCTCGCTTCCAAAAGTGAATTGGGATGATATCCGAAAAGACGTTTTTCTTTAATGATTTCAGGAACTCCTGGAGGTAACATTTCTTCCCAACCTGGTTTTCCTGCACCGATCATTTTCAATACTTCACGAGAAAACACCTCTAGTATTTCAGGATTGTAACCCTCAATGTCAACCACTTTTCCGTTGAATTTAAAGAATTTGTATAATTCTTTCATTCTAGGATGAACTTTTAAGTTTTTGGAAGTTATGACTTCTCCTTCTTCGCCTAGCATTGGGTACAAAAATACTTTCATGTCGCGATAGAATAATTTTCCAAAGGCTTCAAGAATACCTCCACTCAAATGGCGGTAATATTTCTCGTCAAATATATCCACTAAGTTGTTAACTCCCATTGCAAGCCCCATTCTGGCTTTGGTGTAATTAGAAAAATATTCGACAACTTTATAGTATTCCTGGAAATTGGATATCATTACGGTTTGTCCCAAAGAACAAAGTAATTCGGCACGATCCATAAAGTCTCTTTCGTCAATTTCACCATCGGAACGTAAATTTGACAATGTAATTTCAAAAATCACCAAGGTGTTTTCTTTCTCAACTTTGTTTTCTTCCAAAAACATTTTTAGAGACTCTTTGTACATATCCATATTTACCTTGGTAACCGGACGAAAACTTCCTCTAAAAGCGAGAATGTTTTTCTTGTACAGTATAGCGGCGGGTAATACGTTTATGCCTTCAGGATTGAACATCACCGCATCGGTCATGCCATTTTTTACTAATTGTAAACTCATCAATCGATTGTCTACATCAGCAAAACGGGGGCCTGAGAAATTGATGGTATCAATCTCCAGTTGGTCTTTGTCCAAGTGATCGTATAGGTAGCGAAGTAATTTTTTAGGGTCATTGTATTTATAGAAAGCACCGTATATTAGATTTACTCCCAGTACGCCTAAAGTTTCTTGTTGTAATCTGGAATCGGTTTCCTTGAAACGGATGTGGATGATAATTTCGTTGTAGTCTTCGGTTGGATCCAATTGGTATCGGATTCCAACCCAACCATGGCCTTTAAATTGTTTTGCAAAATCTATGGTGGCAACTGTATTGGCATAACTAAAAAACATTTTGTTAGGATGTTTTGTTCGGCTTAGTCGCTCTTCAATCAGTTCACCTTCAAAAGTAAGCATCTTTTTAAGGCGGCTTTCGGTTACATATCGGCCGTCTTCTTCAATTCCATAAACCGCATCACTAAAGTCTTTATCATACGCAGACATTGCTTTTGCGATTGTTCCTGATGATCCACCTGATCTAAAAAAATGTCTCACTGTTTCTTGACCAGCCCCAATTTCAGCAAAAGTTCCGTATATGTTTTCATTCAAATTGATACGAAGTGCTTTATCCTTTAAGGAAGGAATTTGCTCAATAACTTTGTCTCCTTTTAGTTTTATTTTGGCTTCCATTTTTTTTTGTTTAAATTCGGCGATTATGTTACAAAGTTAACTAATTCGGCTTCTAAAGAAAGAGAATTAATCCTATTTTTGTAAAAAAAAGAAAGACAATTGAAGGTATATTTTTTAGGTACAGGTACGTCTCAAGGAATTCCAATTATAGGGAGTGATCATGAAGTTTGTAAAAGCACTGATTTTAAGGATAAAAGGCTCCGAGTTTCGGCTTGGATCACGTGGGAAGGCCATTCGTACGTTATCGATTGCGGACCCGATTTTAGGCAACAAATGTTGGCGTCCAATTGTAGAAAAATAGACGGGATCTTATTTACTCACGAACATGCCGATCATACGGCTGGTTTGGATGATATTCGCCCCTTTAATTATAAGCAAGGAGAGATTCCAATTTATGCCCATAAACGGGTACTTGCAAATATTGTAAAACGATTTGATTATATATTTGAAACTGAAAATAAATATCCAGGATCTCCCTCAGTAAAATCCATTGAAATATTTAACGATGTTCCTTTTTCAATAGGTAATAAGATGGCAGTCCCAATAACTGTAATGCACGGGAATCTTCAGGTTTTTGGGTTTAGAGTTGATGATTTTGCCTATTTGACGGATGTGAAGACAATTGAAGAAGCAGAAATAGATAAGTTGAGAGGCCTCAAAGTTCTGGTGGTAAATGCTTTGCGGGAGGAACCTCATAATACGCATTTTAATTTGCAGGAAGCTCTCGATTTTATAGCTTTGCTGAAACCCGAAAAAGCATATCTTACACATATCAGTCACATGCTCGGTTTTCATGAAGTCGTTCAAAAAAGACTGCCAGATAATGTTT
Source organism: Flavobacterium sp. (assembly GCF_035760125.1). Classification (GTDB taxonomy): domain Bacteria; phylum Bacteroidota; class Bacteroidia; order Flavobacteriales; family Flavobacteriaceae; genus Flavobacterium. The sequence goes on along the minus strand of NZ_DASTTN010000016.1, from coordinate 11,508 downwards.
TCTTGGCTTATGATAATTTAGAAATTACTATTTAATTCTGTTTACTGATGAAAAAATCATTACTCCTTTACGCTTTAATTTTGTCTTTAGTTTTTAATATTTACACCTATATGTATTTAAGTAAAGAGGTGACCTTTGAACAAGATAAGTATAAAAAAACAACCACAAAATTAAAAGATAGTTTGCAATCTGTTACCAATAAACTATCAGATGCGAATTATTTTTCATTGGAAAAAAATGAAAATGCCCAAAATTATTTTGAATCGGCTAAGTCGGATAAAATCAGAAATTTTGAGACCTTAATTCCTTATGTGACGGGACAGTTATTGGATTTGAATGCTAATCCAAAAGGGAATCCTTATACTGGACAAGTACAATTGGGAGCCACTAAGTTTTCGATCAATAAAGTAAAAGTACTGAATCACCGTTGGATAATTGCTGATTACAGCGATGGAGAATATTGGGGTGAAGTATTGTTGAAATATTTTATCAACGACGACGAAAGTGTTTCTTTTGAAGTAAATCAGTCTTTTTTATACCAAAAGTAAAAGACAGTATTCAGAGGTCAGTTTTTTAGTGTTCAGTTAGTCTGATGTCTAAAAAACTGACCTCTGATTTTTAATTTTGAATAAGCCAATTCTTGAAATCATAAAAATTTTGTGGGGCAACTCCGTGACCTACAGGATATTCTTTATAGGTTATTGCAACGCCTAATTTCTCTAAAATTGCAGGTGTTTTTCTAGCCCAATCTACAGGAATTACTTGATCCACTGTTCCGTGGGATGCAAATATTTTAAGTTTGGTTAGGTCGTTTTTTAAGTAATCTTCGGCAACAATTTCTAAATTAAGGTAACCACTCATTGCTACCACTTTATTCACTTTTTCTGGATACGAAAGTGCCACTGAATAACTCAAAATAGAACCCTGACTGAAACCAATTAGGTTAACATCATTGGCATCAATAGGGTAATTGGCAACCAATTCATCAATAAATTTAGCAATTACATCTCTAGAAATTCGGGCTTGGTCGTTATCAGAGAATTTGTTTTGATCGGCGTCAAAATTGATGGCATACCAAGCATAACTTCCGTATTGAATGTCATAAGGCGCACGAGCTGAGATAATGTAATACTCGTCTGGTAATTCTGGTGCAAACGAAAATAAATCGGCTTCGTTGCTGCCATAACCGTGAAGTAATAGTAATAATGGATTTTTGTCGAGAATCACTTTTGGTTCTCGTATTTTATATTCTAAGGATAGATTCATTTTTTATATTTTGGAATTCTGATTTTGGGATTCAGAATTTAATTTACGATATACTTTTAAGCCATTTCTGAAAGAACTCTCCAAGTAAGGGAACTGGTTTTGTTTCACCTTTTATGGCACTGAAAATACCATAAGTCCACAAAACAGAAACGAAAATCCACATAGGAGCAGAAATCATTAGACTGTCAAAATTGCTAATAATTAATCCCAAAGAAATAAAGGTAAGTGTAAGCCCCAGTCCTTGACGAATATGGAAGGAAGCAAATTCATTTTTGTCTTCACCACTATTCATTGACATGGCTATAAATACCCCAATTCCTAAAATATAACTGGTAATTGCCGCTGTTTTTCCAGCTTCGATATTGTTGTTCATGCTATTTTGTTATCCTAAGATTAATTTTCCTTGGTTCAGAATTCCATAAGCTTTCCCTTTTAGAGATGTACCTAGAAATGCTGAATTTTTGGATTTTGAAAGTATGTTTTCTTTTGTGAATACGCTTGTACCTTCTGGGTTGAATAAAGTAATATTGGCGATTTCACCTTCGCTAATGCTGTGGTTTGGAATGCTGAAAATAGCTTTTCCTGCGGTAAATTTTTCAATTATAGTTTCTAATGGAAGTACAGTCATTAAAGCGCCAAAAGCACTTTCTAAACCAATAGTTCCATTTTTGGCCATATCAAACTCCATTTTTTTGTGTTCAATATCAATTGGATTGTGATCGGATGTGATTATATCGATAGTTCCGTCCAGAATTCCATTAATCAATGCTTGTCTGTCCCTTTCGGTTTTTAGCGGTGGAGTCACTTTATATCGGGTATCAAAACCTTCCAGTTTTTCATCGGTTAACACTAAATGGTGGACGGTTACACTAGAAGTAACATTCAGTCCTTTTGCTTTGGCATCTTTAATTAATTGTACTGATTTTGCAGAAGAAACGGTTGGAATATGCATTTTGCCTCCTGTGTATTCCAATAAAAATAGGTTTCGGACAATTTGTAATTCTTCAGCTAAGTCTGGAATGCCTTTCAATCCCAATCGTGTGGAAACAACTCCTTCATTAGCAACTCCGTTTCCTTTTATTTTGTCGTCCTGTGCAAAAGCGATAACCAATCCATCAAAATCCTGCACATATTGCAAGGCTATTTTTAGTAAATTGGCATTGTCCAAACTTTTGGTGTAATCGCCAAAAGCAATTGCCCCAGAATTTTTCATATCATACAATTCGGCCATGTCTTTGCCTTCACTTTCCTTAGTTAATGCTCCAATTGGAAAGAGTTGTGTAGCGAAACCATTGGCTTTGTTTTTTACGAAATTCACTTGAGCTTGATTGTCTATAACAGGGAAGGAGTTTGGTTGTAAAGCGATAGCTGTAAAACCGCTTTTTGCAGCAACATCCAGTCCGTTAGCAATAGTTTCTCTGTCTTCAAATCCAGGCTCACCAAGTGAAACACTACTGTCAAACCATCCTTGTGAAAGGTGAAGATTGTCGAGCTTTAGTTCTTCGGCATTATCAGTATTTGGAAGTGCCGTCCCTATTTTTTTTATAAAACCATCTACAATTAAAAGATCTATAGTCTGATTGTGAAAAGGACTTTTCGGATCGATAATTTTTGCGCTTCGGATGATTACTTTCATGTTGTTTTTATAATTTTTTGAAACCGGATTGTTATTTCACAAATTTGATAATTGCCATTTCCAATGCTAGGAAGAGTAGTGCAAAGATAATAAACCATTTCCAAATTTGATTGTCGCTTCGATTGGTTTGTAGTGTATCAAAAATGGTTGAAATGGAATCACTTGTTTTATAATCGGATAATATACTTTCGTTGACTTGATCCAGATTGCTTTCGGTTCTTGGGTAATTAAAACTGATATTTTCTATTGGTTTTTTAGAATCATATATGGTGTAATTGCCTGCTTTTTCAGGGTAATCATTAAAGAATAATTGCACTTTATTATTCAGCAGTTGTTGTACTGGGATAAATTGTTCTTCGGAATTTTTTACGGTTAGAATTTCATCTTTGGATAAAAGAACAGAGACAATATAGGAGTTGTTGTTTCCAATAGTGTTGGCATTTATGCTATTATTTAGCTTACTCAAAGCCATTTTGTAAAAAACAGGAACTATCAGAGGTGATTGTTGAAAATTGGAATTCGAAGTGTTTAAAGGAGCCGAAAAAACATAAACCGACGAAACGGCTTTTCGTAGTCCGATTAAAAACGGTGATTGATCCTCAAAATTTAAAACCGCTGGGCTTGTGCTGGAAATAACGAAATCTTTCTTGGTTTTTGGATATTGAAAATTATTGATTTTATTTTCAAAAACACCAGCAAATAATGGATGACTGAAGTTGATTTTGGTAATGAGTTTTTCATTTGATTCCAATGATTGAAATTGAGTGGAACCAAACTGATTCAATAACGCATTTAAATTGGGTATTGAAGCCGTTTCCGATGGAATTACAATCAGGTTTCCGCCTTTGTTCACAAACGCTTTTAAAGTAGTTTGCAAGGCTTGTGGAATTTCGTCCAGTTCATTCAAAACAATAGCATCTTGTTTGTCGATACTGTTGTAATCCAAAGTGCTTATCGTGAAAGAATTGTAATTGAATTCGTCATCGGTATAAATTCGGGCTAGGAAATTGTTTTTTTCGGGTGCTCCGATACTGATGACATTCGTCTTTTTGATTTTTGAAATACTAAAAAACAACTTATTGTCGTAGGCCAAATCATTGTCCTCTATGGAAACATAGCCATGAAATGCTTGCTTTGGAATAGTGAAATTTATGGTTTCTTTTTTGTTCTTAAAATTAATGATGGTTTTGGCAATCAGTTTGTTTTGATTGTATAAAGCCACAGGAACAGGTTTGAAATCGGCACTGTAATTTGTGGTATTGATGCTTAATTCGTAAAAATCATCAAGCGTTTGACGAATAAAAACACTGTCGATAGCCACATTATTTTTTTGCTCTGCTTTTGGAACAATGAAATACGGAATATTATCAGTGTCAATATTTTTTAATTGATTTTGATTTAGCCCCACCGCATCCGTGATGATCACAATATCTTTCTTGAAAGCCGATTTATGTGCTTTTATTTTGGCTATAATATTGTCCAATTGAAAAGGAGTTGCGCTGTATTTCAAGTTCTGCAATTCACTTCGAATGGTTTTGATATCGGTATTCCAATAATTGTCGGTATTGGTTAACAGAGAAAAATTAGCATTTTCTGGAGTTTCTTCCAACAGTTCTTGAATGGCACGTTTTAATAATTCTCCTTTTTTTCCTTTGGCCTGCATACTAAAGGAATTATCCAGGACTATATACATTTCATTGCTGACATTTTTACTTTCTTTGGATTCGAAAAAAGGTTGGGCAAAGGCAAGAATAATACAGGTGAGTAAAAGCATTCTACAGGCAAGAAGTAACCATTTTTTGATTTTGGAACTTTTTCGGGTTTGTATCGAAAGTGCTTTTAAGAATCGAACATTGGTAAAGTATTCTTTTTTGAAACGTCTTAATTGAAATAAATGCACCAAAATTGGAACAATCAACAGGAATAGAAAGTATAGAATTTCGGGTTGTTTAAAATGCATTCTAAGTTTTTGTTTGCTTCACAGGATTTTAGGACAATGAAGTTCGTAAGATTTTGTGAGTCAAAAATACAAATTTGTTGACAGTTTCTCATGATGTTGTTATTATTTTTCAAAATAGAAAGGAAATAGGGGAATTCTGAAAGAAAATAAGTATTTTAGCTATTCTGAAACTATAAAATATGAAAAAAGTTTACCTATTTCTTTTATTAATTTCTTCTGTAGCCCCAATATTAGCTCAAAAAAACAAAGTCAATCTTCTTGTAGGTACCTATACCAACCCATGTTATAGCAGAGGTATTTATGTGTATGAATTTGATACTAATAATGCTCAGATAAGATTAAAAAAATCATCAGATAGTATTGTTAATCCTAGTTATTTATCTCTTTCTAAGGATGAAAAATTTATTTATGCAGTAAATGAAAATGGAGCAGAAAGTACAGTAAGTTCTTTTGCATTTGATGCAGTAAGCGGGAAACCTAGCTCAATAAATAAAGTAAGTTCCAAAGGAGCCGATCCTTGTTATCTCATTAATGATGATAAAAATGTGATAGTTGCTAATTATTCTGGTGGAAATATTTCAGTTTTTGGTAAAAATGAGGACGGTAGTTTGACCGAAGCCAAGCAGGTTATTCAGCATTACGGTAAAGGTGTGAATACCTCTAGGCAAGAAAAACCACACGTTCACATGGTTTATTTTTCACCGGATAAAAAATATGTTTTAAGCAATGATTTGGGAACTGATAAAGTGTATGTGTATAATTATAATCCAACCGCAACTTCTGATGTTTTAACCTTAAAAGACAGTGTTTCGGTAAAAGCGGGAAGCGGGCCAAGACATTTGACGTTTAGCAAGAAAGGGAAATATGTTTATCTATTGCAAGAATTAGATGGTTCATTGACCACTTTTAGTTATTCAGACGGTAAGCTAACACAAATCAACGAAACTACCATTTTGGCGAATGATTATAAAGGAACTTTTAGCTCAGCTGATATTCATGTTTCTCCAAATGGGAAGTTTTTATATGCTTCGAACCGAGGAGACGCCAATACAATTACGATTTTTAAAATTTCTGGAAAAGGAAAAAAACTACAGTTAAAAGGTCAAGTTAGTACTTTAGGTAAAGGTCCAAGAAATTTTGCAATTGATCCAACTGGCAAGTTTCTTTTGGTAGCACATCAGTATACTAATGATATTGTGATTTTTAAGATAAATAAAAGAAAAGGAACACTGACCGACACAAAGAAAAGATTTGATTTGTGTTCTCCTGTTTGTTTGGTGTTTGCAAAGTAAAAAAAGAGTAGATATTCAGTTACTGAGATTTTTTATAAAAAACAAATAGCCCTTGGTGCAACCTAGGGCTATTTGTTTTTAAAAACCGAAAACTTATTTCTTGTCTTTTCTTTTTTTATCTCTAGTTTTCAACATGTTTCTATTTACGGAACCATGTGTTTTCTTCTTGGTTACACCAGGTCCACCTAAATTGACTTTTTTATTTTTTTTACTTTTTTCGTGGAACGCACCATCACCATCCAATTTTTGTTTTTTCATCAAAAACTTAATTGGCTGTCTATCTTTTTCAGGGCCTATTAGTTTCTCTGAAATTTCAACTTCTTCAGGAAAAGTTTCATAATTCAATTCCATATCCATCAAAATTTCAATGGCAATTTTTGATTCTTCTTCTCGGGGAGTTACAAAACTAAGGGCTGTACCTGTTGCATCTGCGCGACCTGTTCTACCAATACGGTGCATGTATAATTCTGGTAATTCTGGCATTTCGAAGTTGATTACATGGGTAATATTCGAAATGTCCAAACCTCTCGCCATAATGTCGGTAGTAATCAATCCACGAAGATTTCCTTCTTGAAATTCAGCCATCGTACTCAAACGGTAATTTTGAGATTTATTGGAGTGGATTACACCAAACTGACCTTCAAAATCTTCTTCTATACGTTCGTGAACCATATCGGAAATCTTTTTGTTATTTACAAAAACCAATACGCGACTCATATCTTCATTGGTTTCCAATAAGTGTTTCAAAAGATTGATTTTAGTATTGAAATTAGGTACTTGATACGTAAATTGTGTTATGTTTTCCAAAGGCGTTCCTGATGCTGCAAGCGTAACTTCTTCCGGGTAGTCAAAATAGTCATTCAAAACCGTATCTACATCCTCAGTCATTGTTGCCGAAAATAGAATGTTTTGACGCTTTTTAGGCATCATCGCCAAAATGGCTGTCAACTGGGTACGGAATCCTAAATTCAACATTTCGTCAAACTCGTCTATTACCAGTTTTTGCATTTCCTCAAAGCGGATCACATTATCCAATGTTAAATCCATAACTCTTCCAGGTGTTCCCACAAGTATATCGCATCCTTGATAAACCAAGGTTTTTTGAGTATTGATATTTACACCACCAAAAATCCCTATTGTTCGAACCGACATGTATTTGGTCAATTTTTCAACTTCTTCCACAACCTGAACAACTAGTTCTCGGGTTGGAACAAGAATTACTATTTTTGGAGTATGACCAGGAGTAAATTTGTATAATTTTAATAAAGGCAATAAATAGGCAAATGTTTTACCAGTACCTGTTTGTGCAATTCCCATCATATCACGTCCAGACATTATCACAGAAAAAGTTTTTTCCTGAATAGGAGTTGGGGATGTAAAACCTAAATCGGTTATCGCTTTTTGTACTGATTTAGGGAGATTGAATTGTTCGAAAGTGCTCATTATTGTTTTAATTTTGTGCAAAGATAGGTTTTTTGAAACTAAGGAAAGAAAGGTCATGCTAACTTTGGCTTTATTTGGCAATTGATTGATTCATAATATCTTTATGGTTTATATTAATTGAATCGTTAAAAGTATATTATGAAGCAGTTGAAATATAAAAAACGAAATCTCTATACACTATTTTTTACATAGTATATAGAGGTCTTTTTATGTTCTTAAATTATATTTGATACTATTTTAGGCACTAATAGTTACATTAAGTTCTTTTGGTTTTATGCTATAATTCTTTTTTGCAAATAAACGTTTTACCCTAAGTAATAATTCATTTGGATTAAAAGGCTTAGATACAAAATCATCAGCTCCCAAATTAAAAGCTTCAATCACTGTTCCTTCTTCTTCTCCCAATGATGAAACCACAATGACTGGAATGTTTTCAAAGGTTTCTTTGGAATATCCTATTATTTCAAGCCCGGAACGGAAAGGAAGCATAATATCAGTAATAATCAAGTCAGGTAGAAGTACAGGGATTTTTTCTATAGCGCTCAAACCATCTTTACACGATGTTACTTGGTATCCTTCTTTTTTAAGAATGAACTCAAGGATTTTTACCATTAATACATCATCCTCTGCAATTAATATTTTTAAATCTGAATTGTTCATGTTTTTATCTTTTAATCATTTCCTTATGAGTTTACAGATTTTAAAAAATCTATAAAATGTAAAATAAATCTGTTGAAATGAATTTGCTCTATAATTACAACAACTATGCCAAATATTTATTTACCGTTTTTAAACGTCTTAAAGTTTTGATAAAGAATCTTAAATTGTCTCCAATTTTATATGTCTAGTAATGATTAAGTTAGGATGAGTGAGTCGTTAAATGGTTGAAGAAGCATCAATGAAAATAACTAAGTGTATGTAAAATAAGAAGAATTGTAAAGTGTTAATTTAGTGCAGAAACATTTTGCTTTTTGCCAATATTTGGGTTGCACTAATTTTGTTGTTTGCAGTTGCTTGCGTGAGTGATGGTAGTGGAGCTCTTTTTCTTTATTAATTGCCAAGGGTTTAAACCCTTGGCAATTAATAAAGAAAAAAAGCGGGAACGTACAGCGCGACCCGAAGTCTCGTCTTTTGGGACGAGACGAAGGGGCACGCCCATACTAATTTTAATGAACTGTCGAACTAAATTGCTATCGATTTTTTAAAATTGATATTGGAACATCAAAGCAATTTCGGTTTCTATTTGTTTCAAGCCGGGAGCGTATTCCTGATTGTTCACAGATAATTGTAAACCAGTTACATAATGCTCACCAAACAATCGATAGTAACCACCTCCAATTCTAAAAGAATCAAGAGATAAACGTTCTTCTATTTGCCCAATTGTAGTTCGTTCATCTGGGGAAGTTCCGTAACCTGCTATTAATGTCAGGTAATCAAATCGGGTATTAAAATAATAACGACTCGTGAGCGTAAAAGCGGAATAAATCGTTCTGTTGTCAAATTGAAAATAGGATCTTAGATTGAACCAATACGAGCCCAAATATTTTCCAATTCCAACTACTGCAGTGGCAAAATCGGTGTTTTCGGTATCAATGTATCGAACACCCAAATCACCTTCCCATCCTTTGTTGAAATTATGGAAAAAGGAATATCCAAGCCTTAATTTAGGAAATACTGGGTCAGAGCTGTAACCTGCTCCAATATACGAGTAGCTTTTTTTGCCAGTGAAAAGATAACTTTCGGCTTCATATTGAATACCATTGATTACGCTTTGTCCATCTGCGTATCGATTGGAATAATTGACTCTGGCAATGGCCGATCCCCAATCCCGTTGCCTAATGTATTGCAAGCTTCCAAAATGCCAAGGTCCATAACCCGAACGGTCAAAGGTGGTGAAGTTATAATTGACTCCAATTCGGTCTGATTTATTTCGAGTGTCCTCAATAAAATAATGTAGTTTAAAATCAGAATCCTTTGGGTACATTGCTTGCATTTCTTTTAGATAAGCTTCGCTCTTTTCTTTTTCTCCCTGCAATTCATAAATGGCGAGTTTTTTGTATCGAAAATCTTTTTTCCCAGGGTGTGCCTCAATGGCTTTATTGACAACAATCTCGGCATCTGCATAGTCTTTATCTTCGATATCCATATTGATAAGATAGGTGAAAGCGTCTTCATAAATAGGGTTTTTATCGATGACGTAATTGTAATAGTATCGGGCACTGTCTTTCACATTTGTTAACTGATAAATTCTGCCCGTCAATAAATAAAAATCCAGATAGTCTGGAGCTAATTTCATTCCCAAGAGGGTTTTCTTTAATGCCGATTGATAGTTTTTGTCTTTGTTAACTTCTTTTATTGCAACATTCAAAAGACTGTCAACATCTTTTTTTTGGGACCAAACGACATTATTCTTCGCCATTCCCAATACAAGAAAAAGAATAAAGAGGATTTTGGTATAGTTTTTATGTTTCATATATGTAAAAGTTAGTTGTTATTGGTCATATATGTTATCGTTTTTATATAGGTGTTTGCTTGTGCAAATTTTTTGTTAATGGAAATTTCATGCTTTTTTTGAAATTTTAAGTCATGTAATCTGATCTTGTTTTGGGGAGGTATTAAATCCTTGTCGTTGCATGTTTCCCCAACTTTGTTCTTTTTGTCTAAAAAAATGATAATATCCTTTTAATGAAGCATACACATTTACAGGGTGGTAGCAAAATGGTTCAATCATTGCCATCAGAACAAGTATTATTATTTCCTTTGTATTGGCATAATTTTTATAAATTACATCGTCCAATAGAATCGATATAAACGTTATGATAAGATAAAATAAATATACCATCAGCGATAGGTAGAGGAAATTAATATAATTTACATCAAAAATAAATAAGCCAAGAGTCAATACAATTATACCGGTTAATTCCAGAATTGGAATCAAAAACTCAAAGAAAAAGAAATAGGGAAAAATAACAAATCCGGTTTTTCCATATTTTGGATTAAAAAAAATGTTCTTATGTAAATATAAAGTTTGAATCAATCCTCTTGCCCAGCGCACACGTTGACGAATCAAGACTTCCCTTGTAGCGGGAACTTCTGTCCAACATAAAGATTCTGGAATATATTGAATTGAGAAAGGTAATTTATTATCATACATGTACTTTCTCATTCGAGTAATAAGTTCCATATCTTCCCCTAATGACTTATGCCAATATCCGCCAGCCGCAACAGCAATTTCTTTGTCAAACATACCTAATCCTCCTGAAACCAATAACAAGCCATTGATTTGACTCCATGCCATTCTGCCAAAAAGGAAAGCGCGAACATATTCTAGTTCCTGAAACCTTGGATACCATCCTTTTGGGAAATAAATTTTGACCAAGAAGCCATCTTTTACTTCGCAAGAATTAGAAATTCGGATGCCCGCTCCTGTTGCAATCACTCTTTTTTTTCCTTCAATAAAAGGTTTGGCCAATTTTATGATAGTGTCATTTTTTAAAATACAATCCACATCGGTGCATAGAAACAGTGGATATTTAGTAGAGTTTATACCAGCATTGGCAGCATCCGCTTTGCTTTTGGCATTTTCTTTGTCAACGACCAATAGTTTTGAATAAAGTGGATTGGTGGATTTATAATGGCCTCTGATGCGACTTGTTTTAATTTTTTCCTGATAATAGAAATCAACTTTAACTAATTCAAATTCATCAATTAATTTTTTAAGAGTATCATCCGTACTACCATCATTTACCAATACTACTTCGTATTTTGGATATGTAAGGGAAAGTAATGATTTAACATTATTGACAACAGTTGCTCCTTCATTAAATGCTGGGGCTACGACAGAAACACCAGGTGTGTAATTGGATTTGATGATAACATTATTTGGAATTAAATATTTGGTGTTCAGGTGT
>NZ_DASTTN010000015.1:0-5375 GCF_035760125.1 Flavobacterium sp. | reverse complement strand
TATACGACAAGTGAATAACTTATTAAAATTCACACAAAACACTGAAAGTTAGCAAAATAATTTCAATAGAAAATCAACATAATATTTGATACTTTTTTCACCAATTGATTCTAAACCAATTTTAAAAAAACATCTGATATTTTAAGAAAAGGTAATTCTAAACTGTTTCTTGAAAAATGAAAATACAATAAATAAGTTGTATGTTTGTTTTTCAAGAAACAGTTTTTTTTAATTAGATTTTAAAATTTGGAGTTACTATTATGAAAAACGCCACACTCAAACAAATCGCTGACCAGCTAGGCATCTCTATCACTACTGTTTCAAAATCGATCAAAAATTATCCAGATGTAAGTCCAGCAACAAAGAAAAAAGTTGTTGATTTAGCTACCTCTTTGAACTATACCCCAAATAGTTTTGCCGTAAATCTTAGAACCAAAGAATCTAAAACCATAGGAGTAATCATACCAACTGTTGATTATCACTTTTTTTCTAAAGTCTTTCAAGGGGTATTGGAAGAAGCCGAGAAAAGAAATTATTTAGTTATCATTTTGCGATCTAATGAAAAATTAGAAATAGAAAAAAAGCAACTTGAATTATTATTAAGCAAAAGAGTTGATGGTATTATTATTTCTCTATCCAATGAAACTGGTGAATTCGATCATATAAAAAACATATTGGCCCAAAATATCCCTTTAGTCCTTTTTGACAAAATTGCCAAATTGGTTAATTGTTCCAAAGTAACCATAAATGACAGAAAGGCGGCTTATGATGCAACTTCGTATCTAATTAAAAAAGGCCGCAAAAAAATTGCCCATTTTCGCGGATCCTATATGCCTCAAAATTCAATTGATCGATTTTTAGGATATAAAAAAGCATTGGAAGATCACAATATTCCTTATGACCCATCCTTAATTTATGTTTGTGACAACAATACCGACTTAGAAGATGGTTATGCAAATGCTATAAAAGCCATAGCAGAACATCCTCATTTGGACGGAATTTTCACTGTAACCGATATGGTTGCTGTCGGTGTTCTCAAATATTTAAATGAAGTAAGCATCCCAATGCCAAAACAAATTGCCATTGTTGGATTTTGCAATTCATTTGTAACCGAAGTAACTACCCCAAAACTTTCCACAGTTGACCAACCAGGATTTGAAATAGGCAAAGTTGCTGCATCAATTTTGTTTGATGAAATCAATTCAAAAAAGAGAAATGAGCCCATCATTTTTCAATCCATAGAATTAGGAACATCTATTCTAGAAAGAGAATCTACTTAATTGATTATTGAATTATAATTAATATATTGCAGAAGCATTTTTTAACTAAAACAATAATTCCAAACTTAATTTAGCCTCGATTTGAACTATGAAGGACATTACTCTCAAAGAAATAGCGACTACTTTAGGAATTTCAATCACTACCGTTTCAAAAGCTTTAAAAAACTACCCAGATGTAAGTGCCAAAACCAAACAGGCGGTAATTGACCTTGCTCAAAATTTACATTACACGCCTAATAGCTTTGCTGTAAACTTACGAACGAAAGAATCCAAAACCATAGGTTTGATTATTCCGGAGGTAATGCATCATTTTTTTTCTAATGTGATTAATGCCATTATAGATGAAGCTGAAAAAAATGGCTATTTGGTTATCATTCTACAGTCAAATGAATCTATTGATTTAGAAAGAAAACAAGTGGATTTATTAATTAACAAAAGGGTCGATGGTATCTTGATGTCTTTGTCCAACGAAAGTAATTATGACGATCATATCCAGCAAATCATAAATAGAAAAATTCCTTTTGTAATGTTTGACAAGATAACTAAGTTGGCTTATTGTTCTAAAGTTATCATAGATGACCAAAAAGCTGGATTTAAAGCTGTCCAACATTTAATAAATATCGGATGCAAAAAAATAGCTCATATTCGTGGACCGCTTAATCCGCAAAATTCAATTGACCGCTTTATTGGATACAAAAAGGCATTGGAAAAAAACAATATTCCGTACGATTCAAACCTTGTTTATACTTGTGATAAAGTATCATTTCAAGAAGGTTACGATTTTACTGCACAAATAATAAAGGATCATCCAGACATAGACGGTATCTTTGTTATCACTGATTTAGCCGCATCGGGTGTTATATCGTATTGTAACGAAAATCAAATTAAAATACCACACCAAATTGCTGTAATTGGTTTTAGCAATTGGTTCATGTCTCAAGTAATTTCACCAAAATTAAGTTCGGTTGACCAACCAAGTCATCAAATGGGAGTTGCATCATTTAATTTATTATTGGAAGAAATGAATGCCCATAGAGATGAAATTCCTTTTACACCGAGAACCATAGAGCTAGAAACTGATATTATCATACGAGAATCAACTATTAGATAATTACTCTTTGTCACTTTCTAAATTTAAGTTTGGTCTAGGTATGGAATTCGAACCCCAAGTCTTAATAAATAGAAATTTCCCTCTACTTCAAATCATGAAATTTAAATCTAAAAACAATTGAACTTATTTCAAAATTTAAAGCAAAAGAAAATTATATCTAATCGAATGATCACATAAAAAATCCCTTCCTTCTGAGATCTTCAGAAAGAAGGGATATTCTATTAATATCTTAATCAACTATTCGTGCATCGAAACAATAATAAATTCACTTCTTCTATTGGCTTGGTGCTCTTCTTCGGTACATTTCACCCCATCTGAACAATGGTTTACCAACTGAGATTCTCCGTAACCATTCCCTATTAATCGAACTGAATTAACACCGTTTTTCACTAGCCAATCCACTGTTGCCTTAGCTCGCTTATCTGATAATTTATCATTGTACTTAGCCGTTTGACGACTATCAGTATGCGACCGAACTTCAATTTTCATCTCTGGATATTGTTGCATGACAGCCAATACTTTGGCCAATTCATAAGCTGCATCTTTACGTATGGATGATTCATTCAAATCAAAATAGACAATCGGAATATTTAATGTTTTGGCTAAATCAGTCCCTACACCTACTGACTTAATGCGTCGCTCTAGCATCACAGGAAGGTCTTTACTACCAGATAAAATTTTAGTTTTAACAGAAATTTCATTGGTTTGATATTCGTCTTTCTCTCCTCTTACATAATAGATTTTACCGCAATCTACCGGAAAACTGTAACGTCCTTGTGCATCGGTTTGAACCACTTGAATCGGTTTAAAGTTAGCATCAAACAAGCTCATCTTGGTATTGATCAATATTTGACCTGAATCCAAGTCGGTTACGACACCTGAAAGCGTTTGTTCGCAAGTCAATTTTTTATTCTCCACAAATCGATAAATATCATCGTAGCCTTTTCCGCCCTCTCTATTTGAGGTAAAAAAACCGTTTCTGTTTTTACTGTTTATTAAAAAAGCAAAATCATCCTGCTTACTATTAATCGGTTCACCTACATTTTGTATGCCATAAAAGCTATTATCAGTTCCGATTTTAGCCACAAAAACATCCAGTCCACCTAAACCTGGCCTACCATCGGAGGCGAAATACAATTCATTATCGCTGGAGATAAAAGGAAAGGTTTCTCTACCCTCCGTATTGACTTCAGCGCCAAGATTCTCAGGAACACCATAGCTGCCATCATCATTTATTTTGACTCTAAACAAATCAGATTGCCCTAATGCTCCAGGCATGTCCGAAGCAAAATACAATATTTTTTCGTCTACGCTTAAGGCAGGATGAGCTACACTGTACTCATTGCTACAAAATGATAATTCTATCACGTTACTCCACTTTCCATCGTCATCCAGAGTAGCTTTGTAAAGTTTGAGTAAAGTGTTTTTATTAACATCTCTACCTCTTTTGCCATCCAAAAAATTGTTTCTGGTAAAGTACATAGTTTTCCCATCTTTTGTAAATACTGGCGTCGATTCATTAAACTTGGAATTGATTTTGCGTTCGAAGCGTTCTGGCTTTCCCATTTCCCCATCGGGTTTAATCTCTGACAAATATAGATTGGTGAACGATTTATTAGTCCATTTAAATACATTCTTAGCAACTCCACCAGTATCTCTGGCAGATGCAAATACTAGTTTGCTTCCGAAAAACGAACTACCATAATCTGAAAATGCCGAATTTACTCCTGCATCAACTACTTGGAAACGATCTGAATTGGCTTTTATCTCTTCAAGGTAATTCTTATTGTCTTTGAACAATATACCTCTTTTATCGTCAACTTTTTTTTGGTTGAACTGATTCAACATCTGGTCGGCTTTAGCATAATCACCATTAGATTTTAAAGCCTGGGAATAACGATAAAAATACTCCGGCTCTTGATTAGGATATAAAGTAAAAAGTTGTTCATACCACTTTAAAGCCTGTGAAAATTCAGCTTTAAAGTAATAAGAATTTCCTAATTTTTGAAACATTTTCTCGTCTTGATACCCTTTTGCCGCAACTTTTTCATAATTATCTATTGCGTCTACATAGGCAAAACGATCATAATTTTTTTCGGCTCTGGTTACTGCTGACTTTTGGGCAAATCCGTTTAAAAAGAAAATACTCAAGAACAGACTATATAATAAATTTTTAATTTTCATAAGTGTCGGTTTTAGAAGAATCTCGGGGAGATAATTTTGTCGTATTTATTAAACAATTCGTATCGTAAAAAAATTTCATGGGAACCGGAATTGTATTCTGCAAATTCAGTGGTATCGAAATCATAACTGTATCCAATAAACCATGAATCGCTGGCCTGAAAACCAACCATGGCACTCATAGCGGCACTCCATCTATAAGCCAATCCTGCGACAAATTTTTCGTTCATCATAAAATTAGCTGACACATCTACTTGCAAAGGAGCACCTTGAACATATTTAGCTTCCATAGAAGGCTTCAATTTTAAACTTGGGCTCAAATCAAATACATATCCTGCAATCAAGTAATAATTAATTTTCTCTGTCGCGACGTGGCTTGAAGAACTTGAAGTTGCTGACTTATCAAAATGTTCGGTTTCAATCAAATTTGGTGCCGAAATTCCGATGTAACTATTATCAGAATGTAAATAGAATCCAACTCCGATATTAGGTGAAAATTTATTATCGATATTATCTTGATAAGCATTTGGGTCGCCAGGTTGATACGTAAGTTTACTAAAATCTACACTTAACAAATTGGCACTGGCTTTTAATCCAAAAGAGATTTTATACCTTTCCGATGCTGGTATTGTATATGAAAAATCTGCAGCAATATTATTCTCTGTAGAAATTCCAATTTTATCGTTTACAACAGACAACCCTAATCCTACTTTACTTTCATTTAAAGGAGTATTGACAGAAAAGGAATTCGTCACTGGAGCTCCATCTACTCCAACCCATTGATTACGGTGCAGAGCAAAAAT
>NZ_DASTTN010000014.1:0-6898 GCF_035760125.1 Flavobacterium sp. | reverse complement strand
ATATGATAATGATACCTATATGATAACTAACCCCATTATTAATTCTAATATTATAATGAATAATTTATACTATGGAATTCACTCACAAGGAATAAACAAACCAGATTCTGTTTCATATAATTTATTCTATAATAATGGTTCTGGAATAGGTAATGTTTTACCTGTAGGTGTTGGTCCTATTATTACTTCAAACATCAACAATACTCCAGCAGATGCATACTATAATATATTTGTCGATCCAAAATTAGAGGCTACAACTTTATCTGACACACAATTTTGTTACCTGACAGCTGAGTCTCCAGCAATAAATGCTGGTGATCCTTTAATTACAAATAATGGAAGTATCGTAGATATTGGAGCAAAAGAGTTAGTAGGGAATTTATCTAATGGGGAATTCTCAAATTCTAAAGTGATGAATGTAAAAGTATACCCGAATCCTACTGATGATATTTTATCTTTTGAAACAAACCAAAATTACACTTTCGATTCAATTAATTTTTTTGACATTAATGGTAAAAAAATTGATAAAATCAAACTAGATGAATCTAGATCTAGTTATCAATGGAAAATATCTAGTCATTTTAACAAAGGTGTATATCTATATGTAATTATGAATGGTAATTCAATTATTGATTCAGGAAAATTTATAAAAAAGTAGAACAATCGTAATTAATATTTCTAAGCAAATGGAGATGAAAAACAGATTGAATTATTAATAAAAAGAAAAAATGAAAAACATATTAAACAGATTAATCAACCATGAATTACTCTCCAAAGAGGAAGCCAAAAATGTATTGGTAAATATCTCCAGCGGGAGTTATAATCCAAGCCAGATTTCAGCCTTTTTGACCGTATATATGATGCGAAGCATCAGTATTGAAGAATTGGCTGGATTCAGGGAAGCGCTTTTGGAATTGTGCATTCGAGTAGATTTATCCGATTACAATACCATCGATTTGTGCGGTACGGGAGGTGATGGAAAAGACACTTTCAATATTTCGACTTTAGCATCTTTTGTAGCCGCTGGATCCGGAATTAAAGTAGCCAAACACGGAAATTACGGAGTTTCCTCTATTTCGGGTTCGAGTAACGTGATGGAAAAATTGGGAGTAAAATTCAGCAACGACAGTGAATTTATTGAAAAATGCATCGACAAAGCCGGGATTGCCATTTTACATGCGCCTTTGTTTCACCCAGCCATGAAAAATGTTGGTCCAATCCGTAAAGAATTGGGAGTTAAAACCTTTTTCAATATGTTGGGACCTATGGTAAATCCATCGTTTCCACAAAACCAATTAGTGGGTGTTTTCAATCTCGAATTGGCCAGAATGTATGGCTATTTATATCAAAATACCGATGTGAATTTTACGATTTTACATTCCTTGGATGGTTATGACGAAGTTTCTTTGACAGGACCTACAAAAATTATAACCAGTACCAAAGAAGGAATTCTAAATCCTATCGATTTTGGTGTTCGCCTTTTGGAACAAAGCGAAATTGAAGGTGGAAAAACAATCGACGAATCGGCAGAAATGTTTATGAATATACTCTCCGGAAAAGGTAACGAAGCCCAAAACAATGTAGTTTGTGCCAATGCTGGAATAGCGATTGCAACAGTTACCAAATGCTCTCCTCTGGAAGGTTTTGAACTGGCAAAAGAAAGTTTGCTTTCGGGGAAAGGATTGGTCGCTTTGAATAAATTACAAGAATTAAGTAAATAAAAAACAAACAAGAATTTCACGAATTAGCACGAATTGTTTTTTTGTGGCAAAATAAAAAAAATGAATATTTTAGATAAAATCATAATCGACAAAAAAAGAGAAGTTCTTCTCAAGAAATCCATCATTCCGATTTCACAATTGGAAGCTTCGGTTTTCTTCGGAAAAGAGACTATCTCTTTAAGTCAAAATTTAAAAAACAGTAACACAGGAATCATCGCGGAACACAAACGTCGTTCGCCTTCAAAGTCAATTATCAATCAAAGTTTTACTGTTGAAGAAGTAGTTAAAGGATACGAAAGTGCCGGTGCCTGCGGGATTTCGGTTTTGACGGATGGGAAATATTTTGGCGGTTCATTGGACGATTTGCTTTTGGCTAGAGCCTCGGTAAACATTCCGCTTTTGCGAAAAGAATTTATTGTGGATGAATACCAAATCCTTGAAGCCAAAGCCCACGGAGCCGATTTGATTTTGCTTATCGCAGCAGTTCTGACAAAAGAAGAAATCAAATCGTTATCCGAATTTGCCAAAAACCTAGGACTCGAAGTTTTACTTGAAGTACACAATCTCGAAGAATTGGAAAAATCAATTATGCCAACACTGGATATGATTGGCGTGAACAATAGAAACCTGAAAACTTTCGAAGTGAGTCTGGATTTCAGCAAAGAATTGGCTGCAAAAATTCCTAATGATTTTGTAAAAGTTTCAGAAAGCGGCATCAGTTCCATTGAAGCTATCAACGAACTGAAACCATACGGTTACAAAGGATTCTTGATTGGAGAAAACTTTATGAAAACCGATGATGCGGGAAAAGCGGCAACGGAATTTATTAGACAGCTTTAGGCTATACGCTGTAAGCAATAAGCACAAAAAATAACAGCTTAAAGCCCAAAGCTTAAAGCTTAAAGCATTAAACAAATGAAACTCAAAATCTGCGGAATGAAATACCCCGACAATATGATCGAAGTAGGCTCGCTCCTACCCGATTATATGGGATTTATTTTTTGGCAAAAATCGGCTCGCTATTTTGATGGAGATATGCCTGTATTACCAAAATCAATTCGAAAAACGGGGGTTTTTGTCAATGAAAATATCGCTGTAATTGAAGAAAAAGTTACGAAATACAATTTGCAGGCGATTCAATTGCACGGTCAAGAATCGGTTGAATTTTGTTCGAAATTAAAAACTAAATTTGGTACTTCCATTGAAATTATTAAAGTGTTTTCGGCAGACGAAAATTTTGATTTCAGCGTTTTGAAACCATACGAATCCGTTTGTGATTATTTCCTTTTTGACACAAAAGGAAAACTGCCCGGCGGCAACGGAACCACTTTCGATTGGAAAATATTAAAAAAATATCCATCGACAAAACCTTTCTTCCTCAGTGGCGGAATTGGAATTGCCGAATTGGATTCGATAAACGAAATTTCAAAAACCAATTTGCCTATTTATGCCATTGATATAAACAGTAAATTTGAAATTGAACCTGGATTAAAAAACGTACAATTATGTAGAAAAGTTGCAATGCAACGTTTCAACAAAAACTAATAAAAAATATAAAAATGTCATACAACGTCAACGAAAAAGGCTATTACGGCGAATTTGGAGGAGCCTATATTCCTGAAATGTTATATCCAAATGTAGAAGAATTACGTCAGCAATATTTAAAAATAACAGCAGAACCAGAGTTTAAAGCTGAGTTTGACCAACTGCTCAAAGATTATGTAGGTCGTCCTAGCCCATTGTATTTTGCCAAAAGACTTTCTGAAAAATACAATACCAAAATCTATCTCAAAAGAGAAGACTTAAATCATACTGGCGCACACAAAGTCAACAACACAATTGGGCAAATATTAGTTGCAAAACGTTTGGGCAAAAAGCGAATCATTGCCGAAACTGGTGCAGGTCAGCATGGAGTGGCGACAGCCACTGTTTGCGCCTTAATGGGTATGGACTGCATTGTGTACATGGGTGAAATCGACATTGCACGTCAAGCACCAAATGTTGCCCGAATGAAAATGCTAGGTGCCGAAGTTCGTCCAGCTCTTTCTGGATCACGAACGCTGAAAGACGCCACCAACGAAGCTATTCGCGATTGGATTAACAATCCTGTAGATACGCATTATATCATCGGATCAGCCATTGGGCCACATCCTTATCCAGATATGGTAACCCGTTTTCAAAGCATCATTTCCGAAGAAATCAAATGGCAGCTTAAAGAGAAAGAAGGACGCGAAAACCCAGATTATGTAGTCGCTTGCATTGGCGGTGGCAGTAACGCCGCAGGAACTTATTATCACTTTTTGCACGAGCCAGAAGTTGGAATTATTGCTGTTGAAGCTGCCGGAAAAGGCGTGAACAGCGGTCATAGTGCAGCTACCAGTAAACTTGGAAAAGTGGGTATTATTCACGGTTGCAAAACCCTATTGATGCAGACTCCTGATGGCCAAATTACAGAACCGTACTCGATTTCTGCAGGACTTGATTACCCTGGTGTAGGCCCAATGCATGCTCATTTGGCACAAACTGGCCGTGGAGAATTCTTTTCAGTAACGGATGATGAAGCCATGAATGCTGGTTTAGAGCTTACAAAACTGGAAGGCATCATTCCTGCGATTGAAAGTGCGCATGCATTTGCAGTTTTAAATCAGAAAAAATTCAAACCAACTGATATTGTTGTAATCAGCCTTTCGGGTCGCGGCGACAAAGATTTAGACAATTACATCGATTATTTCAAATTGTAATATAATAGTTTGGGCGTTCCCCAAGGGTCGGGCTGTACGTTCCCGCTTTTTTTGAGGCGAAAAAAATCGCCTCAAAAAAGAGCTCCACTACCATCCCTAACGCGCACACGAAATAGTAATAAAGTTTAAGTATAATAACATTTTCAAAATAGATTTTATGCAAAAATTATTCGCTTACGGTACTTTACGAGATCAAGATGTTCAAGAAAACCTTTTTGGACGAATTCTTCACGGAACTCCAGAAACATTGATTGGTTATGAATTAAATGAAATCCAAATCGAAGAAGAATTTGGCATAGAACATTATCCAATTATTATGGAAACCAATGATTCCAATGACACCATCAGCGGAATTTTATATGAAGTCTCAATGAGAGAACTCCATCAGGCTGATCTATATGAGGGGTTGCATTACAAACGCGTAGAAGTATTGTTACAATCAAATCAAAAAGCCTGGGCTTATAGTGCCGCTATTTAGAAACAATAAAGGGATTTAAAACGAAATAAGAAAAAATGATTCTAGCAGCTGCTCAAACAAAACCAAAACGAGGTGATATTGATTCCAATCTTATGGATCATTATCGTCTGGTAAAATTGGCTGCCGCAAATGGGGCACAACTAATCGTGTTCCCCGAGCTGTCCATTACAGGTTATGAAAGAGAAGATGCTGCACAATTGGCTTTTTCCGAAAACGATACCCGATTAAATTATTTGAAAAATTTAGCAACCGAAAACAAAATTGCAATCATTGCAGGAGCGCCAATAAAAATAGGATCCAACTTATTTTTGGGTGAGTTTTGCATCGCTCCAAACGATGTTGTTTCAATATACACCAAACAATTTTTGCATACCGGAGAAGATGTTTATTACCAACCTTCGTTCGATTACAATCCAATACTTGAAATAGAAAACGAACGCATTTCTTGTGCCATTTGTGCCGATATCGACAATCCGAAACACCCAGAAAATGCCAGAAAAAATAATAGTTCAACTTACATTGCCAGTATTTTCTTTTCTCCAAATGGAATTCCGCAAGCACATCAATCATTACAGAATTATGCTTCACAATATCAAATGAATGTTTTGATGGCAAATTTTGGAGGAGACTCTTACGGGAGTACTTCTGGTGGTCGCTCTGCTTTTTGGGACAAAAAAGGAGAATTGATTGCCCAAATGGAAGATTCGGGTTCTGGATTATTACTTGTAGAAAAGCAACATTCAAGTTGGACAAGCAAAATACTGAATGATTAATAAAATATAAAACACAACTATAGGATTTTCAAAATCCCAAGATAAAACACTTTAAAATGAACCGAATAAATCAAAAATTACAAGAAGACAAAAAGATACTTTCCATCTACTTTTCGGCTGGATATCCTAACTTGAATGACACTGTACAAATCATTCAGGATTTAGAAAAAAGCGGAATCGACATGATCGAAATCGGATTGCCGTTTAGTGACCCTTTGGCCGATGGCCCTACAATCCAAGCTAGCTCTACTCAGGCTTTACATAACGGAATGACAACACGAATTTTGTTCGACCAATTGGAAGACATTCGCCAAAGCGTAACAATTCCGTTGGTGATTATGGGTTATTTCAATCCAATGTTACAATACGGAGTGGAGAATTTCTGTAAAAAATGTGCCGAAATCGGAATAGATGGATTAATCATTCCCGACCTTCCGGTTGATGTATATGCTGAACAGTACAAAGCTACTTTCGAGAAATATGGATTAATCAATGTATTTTTGATTACGCCACAAACTTCGGAAGAGCGCATTCGTTTTATTGACAGTGTTTCGGATGGTTTTATTTATATGGTGAGTTCAGCGAGCGTTACGGGATCACAGTCTGGTTTTGGAAACACGCAGGAAACCTACTTCAAACGCATTGGGGATATGAATCTTAAAAATCCACAAGTAGTTGGTTTTGGAATCAATAATGCAGAAACTTTCAATCAAGCCACACAGTATGCCAAAGGAGCCATCATCGGAAGTGCATTTATCACTCATTTGAAAGAGAACGGAACTGGAAAAATTGGTGAGTTTGTGAAAGCAATTAGATAGTTTGACATTACACCTAAAATGGTATGACAACAACAAGAACAACCTCCGAAAACATCGATTTCCAAAAACTAGTCATTTTACTCGATGAAGTTTTGAGAAGCAGAGATGGCGAAGATCATACTTTTTATGCTCAGCATAATACACTCGACAAAATCAATCACGTTGTGGTTTGTTATAAGGATAATGTTGCGATTGGTTGTGGTGCTTTCAAGGAATTTGATTCTACTACTGTTGAAATAAAAAGAATGTTTGTTCATCCTGATTTTCGTGGAATAAGGAATAGCCAGTGCAGTTTTAAAAGAACTGGAAATTTGGGCAAGTGAATTCAATTACTCCAACTGCATTTTGGAAACTGGGAAAAATAATC
>NZ_DASTTN010000013.1:0-3619 GCF_035760125.1 Flavobacterium sp. | reverse complement strand
TAACATTACTAAAATAACAGATGAAAAACCTGCTAATATGGCAACAGTAACAAATTGAGCAAGCCAGTTGTAACTTTCTCCCATAGCATGTATGATTGCATTAGCAACAGATGCTTCTTTACCGCTAGTTCTAAAGAATTCAACTGGTTCAAGACCTGTTAATACATGTCCAAAAAGAATATATAAAACAGTACACACTGCCAAAGATCCTAAAATACCGATTGGCATATTCTTTTTAGGGTTGATAGTTTCTTGTGCGGCAGTACTCACGGCATCAAATCCGATGAAAGCAAAGAAAACAGTACCAGCAGCACCTAATATTCCCATAATTCCTCCATAGGCATGTCCTACTCCGTGTTCATCAGTAAAAACATCTGTTGGTGGAATGTAAGGGGTATGGTTTGTTGGATTAATGAAATGCCAACCTAATACAATAATTAGTATTACAATTAGAACTTTAACGACAACTATGATTCCATTTACCACAGCTGATTCATGTATTCCTTTTATCAATAATAAACTGATTACGGCAACTATAAAAAGAGCGGGTAAATTTATGATTCCATGTTCTCCAGTTAGTGATGTTTGAAATGGTGAATGACAATAGGCAAAGGGGATGGGATCCATATGCAGCACATTTGTGAGTAAATTATTTAGATATTCACTCCAGGCAATTCCCACTGTTGCAGCACCTACGGCATATTCAAGAATTAAATCCCAACCAATAATCCAAGCTAAAAATTCACCCATCGTGGCATAAGTATAAGTGTATGCACTTCCGGAAATTGGAATAGAAGACGAAAGCTCTGCGTAACACAATCCTGCTAATGCGCAACCAATGGCGGCTACAACAAAAGCTATTGTTACTGATGGTCCTGCACTTTGTGCAGCTGCGGTTGCTGTTCTAACGAATAATCCGGCACCAATAATTGCACCGATTCCTAATGCAACTAATGACCAAGCGGTTAGTGTTCTTTTTAATCCTTTTTCAGAATCAGCAGCTTCGGCTAATAGTAGAGCTAATGGTTTTCTTTTCCAAATAGACATGGTTTTTATGGTTTAAATGTTATTAAGCGCCAAATGTATTGTTTTTTATAAAAAATAAAAATTATAATTTCATTTAACTAACAAATTAATGATGTATTCAGCTTTTTTATTTAGAAAAAAA
Organism: Flavobacterium sp.; assembly: GCF_035760125.1. GTDB lineage: Bacteria > Bacteroidota > Bacteroidia > Flavobacteriales > Flavobacteriaceae > Flavobacterium. The sequence goes on along the minus strand of NZ_DASTTN010000013.1, from coordinate 2,451 downwards.
ATAGTAGGAACTTTTTTTATGGGTTTAATTAATAATTAGTATTAATATTTTTCTTATAAAAAGATTGATATGTAAATAATTTTTATATTTTTAGATTTCAAATGATTTTCTCAAAATCAGGCAATTTTAACTATGACTTTTAATACAATTAAAGATTATTTTAAATTTTCACGAGAACAGCGAACTGGGATTATTGTTTTGTTCGGAATTATTATAATTCTTCAATTGGTGTATTTTTTTGTTGATTTTAATCCAATTCAAGAAAAAGATTTAGGGAAGCAACAGTGGCTTTCTTTGCAGGCAGAAGTAGATTCTTTAAAATTGCATCGATCCGATGTTAAACCTGCTATTTATCCTTTTAATCCTAATTTTATTTCAGATTACAAAGGCTACAAACTGGGAATGTCTGTTAAGGAAATAGATCGACTTCTAGATTTCAGAAAAGGAAATAAGTTCGTTAATTCTGCTAAAGAATTTCAAGATGTAACAAAAGTTTCAGATTCATTATTGAATGCGATTGCTCCATTTTTTAAATTCCCCGATTGGATAAGTCATAAAAAAGAGTTCAAGGATTATAAGTATGTTCATAATTCGGCTTTCGCCAAAAAAGAGAAAATAGTTTTAATTGATATTAATCAAGCGACGAAAGAAGATTTAATTAAGATAAACGGGGTAGGAGAAATAATTTCTCTTCGTATTTTAACTCAAAAAGAAAAATTAGGAGGATTTGTATCTATGGAGCAGCTTAAAGATGTTTGGGGATTGTCTCCAGAAGTAATTTTGAATTTAAATAATCATTTTAAGATTGCAAAACTTCCCAATTTGATTAAAATAGATGTCAATAATGCATCAATAAAAGAGCTTTCTCAGTTTTTTTATTTCAAATATGACCTAGCAAGACAAATTGTAAAATATAGAAGTATGAACGGCGATTTTAAAAATATTGAGGATTTGATAAAAATTAACGGCTTTCCTGTTGAAAAAGCAAATTTTATTGCCTTATATTTGGACTTTTAATATAAAAAACATTTATGATGAATTTTGATTACAACGAAACACAATCTTTAATAGCACAATCTATAAAAGATTTTGCCGAAAAAAATATAAGACCTTATATAATGGAGTGGGATGAAGCTCAAATTTTCCCAGTTCCTTTGTTTAAAAAACTTGGTGAAATGGGATTTATGGGAGTTCTGGTCCCGACTGAATTAGGAGGCTCAGGATTGGGTTATCATGAATATATTACTGTTGTGGAGGAAATTTCAAAAGTTGATCCTTCCATAGGATTGTCTGTTGCGGCCCATAATTCATTATGTACCAATCATATTTTGACTTTTGGAAATGATGAGCAAAAGAAAAGATGGATTCCAAAACTAGCGACTGCAGAGCATATTGGTGCTTGGGGTTTAACGGAACATAACACAGGATCTGATGCAGGCGGAATGAATACTACTGCAGTTCGTGACGGAGATTTTTGGGTGGTAAATGGAGCTAAAAACTTTATAACACATGCTATTTCGGGAGATATTGCAGTGGTAATTGTTCGCACTGGTGAAAAAGGAGATTCCAAAGGAATGACTGCATTTGTATTTGAAAAAGGAATGCCTGGTTTTACATCGGGTAAAAAAGAAAACAAACTAGGAATGCGCGCTAGTGAAACAGCCGAGTTGATTTTTGACAATTGTCGTATTCCAGATGCCAATAGATTGGGTGAAGTAGGGCAGGGGTTTATTCAAGCAATGAAAATTCTTGATGGCGGACGCATTTCAATTGGAGCTTTGTCGTTAGGAATTGCAAAAGGAGCTTATGAAGCGGCTTTGAAATATTCTCAAGAAAGATATCAGTTTGGACAACCAATATCTGACTTTCAAGGGATTTCTTTTAAATTGGCTGATATGGCTACCGAAATCGAAGCATCAGAATTATTATTACACAAAGCGGCTTTCCTTAAAGAGCAACACAGACCTGTTACCACATTAGGTGCAATGGCCAAAATGTATTCGTCAGAGGTTTGTGTAAAAGTGGCTAATGATGCTGTTCAAATACACGGAGGTTATGGTTATACTAAAGATTATCCAGTAGAAAAATTCTATAGAGATTCAAAATTATGTACCATCGGTGAAGGAACCACCGAAATTCAAAAAGTAGTAATTTCCAGAAATTTATTGAAATAAATATTTAGGGCGTGCCCCCGTTGAGTAAAGGAGGCTGCTTATCGGAGCGGTTATTCGCCTCCTTTACTCAACGGGGTCAGGTCATCCGCGCTACTTCGGTAGCTAGCTTCTATCCTTCACGCGTGACCAAGAGTATTTTCGGTTTGGATCCTATTTTTGGTGCTGTTAAAAAATAAATTCAAAAAAATAAAAATAAAGTACTCAGAATTAAAAATAATGTTTAATTTTGCGCACTTAACGAAAGGGGGTGATAAAATTATGTTAATTATACCAATTA
>NZ_DASTTN010000012.1:0-23099 GCF_035760125.1 Flavobacterium sp. | reverse complement strand
AATAAATTAAGAAAAGATAAAAGAATAATGACTGCAGACAAATTAAAAACTTTTGATGTATTAATTGAAATACCAAGAGGAAGTAGAAATAAATACGAGTATGATTTTGCCATAAAAAGAATGCGTTTTGATAGAATGTTATTCTCTTCTATGATGTATCCAGCTGATTATGGTTTCATTCCTGAAACTTTAGCTTTAGATGGTGACCCATTAGACGTTTTGGTATTGGTAAACGAGCCTACTTTCCCTGGTTGCGTAATGGAAGTAAAACCTATTGGTGTTTTCCACATGGCAGATGATAAAGGACCAGACGAAAAAGTAATCTGTGTACCGGTTTCAGATCCAATTTGGAATTCATTAGAAAATCTTTCTGATATCAATCCACACTTATTGAAAGAAATCGAGCATTTCTTCCAAGTTTACAAAGACCTTGAAAACAAACAAGTAGATGTTGAAGGTTGGGGTGATGTAAATGAAGCGTATGCCATTATTAAAGAATGTACAGAACGTTTCGATCAAATAGAAAATAAACCAGCTGGATTATTTAGTATTAAATAATTTTAGCCTCCAAATTTTATAAAAAAAGCAATACTCCTCAAAGAGTGTTGCTTTTTTTGTTTAAATTGCTATCGATTAAAATTTTATACTAACAAACCAAAAAGAATATTTATGAATTCAATTATGATTTATGTGCCAATTTTTATGGCAATAATAGGGCTTATTTTTATGGCTATCAAAAGATCGTGGGTGTTAAAGCAGGATTCTGGAGATGGTAAAATGAAAGAGATATCAGATCACATATATGAAGGGGCTTTGGCTTTCTTAAAGGCAGAATATCGATTATTGGCTGTCTTTGTATTAATAGCAAGTGTTGTATTAGCAAGTATTACTTTTATTCCTGGAGTTAAAACAAATATATTAATAGTAGTTGCATTTATATTTGGTGCATTTTTCTCAGCACTGGCAGGAAATATGGGAATGAAAATAGCAACAAAAACCAATGTAAGAACTACTCAAGCTGCTCGTACGAGCTTACCACAAGCCTTGAAAGTTTCTTTTGGCGGTGGAACTGTAATGGGATTAGGTGTAGCCGGTTTAGCTGTTTTAGGGTTGACCGGTTTTTTTATTATTTTCTTCCAGGTATTTATGAACGGGCATTGGTCTTCTACAGAAGATATGACAGTTGTTCTAGAAACATTGGCGGGATTTTCTTTAGGAGCTGAATCTATCGCTTTGTTTGCACGCGTGGGCGGAGGAATTTATACCAAAGCGGCCGATGTAGGAGCTGATTTAGTTGGTAAAGTAGAAGCTGGTATTCCTGAAGATGACCCTCGTAATCCTGCAACAATTGCTGATAATGTGGGAGACAATGTAGGTGACGTTGCCGGAATGGGTGCCGATTTGTTTGGATCGTATGTAGCAACAGTTTTGGCTGCCATGGTTCTGGGAAATTATGTTATCAAAGATATGGGCGGAAACATTCAAGATGCTTTTGGCGGAATAGGACCTATTTTATTACCTATGGCAATTGCAGGTTTTGGAATTTTGTTTTCAATAATTGGAACGATGCTAGTTAAAATTACAGATGAAAATGCAAAAGAAGCACAAGTTCAAAAAGCATTAAATATTGGAAACTGGGTTTCTATTGTTTTAACTGCTATCACTTGTTTCTTCTTGGTACAATATATGTTACCAAAAACGATGAGTATGACTTTCTTTGGCGAAGGATCAATGGATATTTCATCGATGCGCGTGTTTTATGCTACACTTATTGGATTAGTTGTTGGTGGAGCTATTTCATCGGTAACCGAATATTATACAGGTTTAGGAACAAAACCAGTAATGGCGATTGTTCAAAAATCAAGTACTGGTGCAGGAACAAACGTAATTGCAGGTCTCGCTACAGGAATGATTTCTACTTTCCCAACCGTATTGTTATTTGCAGCAGCGATTTGGTCATCTTATGCTTTAGCAGGATTTTATGGAGTAGCATTAGCAGCTTCAGCAATGATGGCAACTACTGCAATGCAATTGGCTATCGATGCATTCGGACCTATATCTGACAATGCAGGTGGAATTGCCGAAATGAGCGAATTACCAAAAGAAGTTCGTACCAGAACCGATATTTTGGATTCTGTTGGAAATACAACAGCGGCTACAGGTAAAGGTTTTGCAATTGCTTCAGCAGCTTTGACTTCTTTGGCTTTATTTGCTGCTTATGTAACTTTTACTGGAATTGACGGAATTAATATTTTCAAAGCGCCAGTTTTAGCGATGCTTTTTGTTGGTGGAATGATACCCGTGGTTTTCTCGGCTTTGGCGATGAATTCAGTAGGAAAAGCGGCGATGGACATGGTATACGAAGTACGCCGTCAATTCAAAGAAATTCCGGGAATTATGGAAGGAACCGGAAAACCGGAATATGCCAAATGTGTTGATATCTCAACTAAAGCAGCTTTACGCGAAATGATGCTACCAGGTATTTTAACTATTGGTTTTCCAATTGCAATTGTACTTTTAGGAAAATTAGTATACGGAGATAACAATCAATTAATTGCTGAAATGTTAGGTGGTTATATGGCTGGAGTTACTGTTTCAGGAGTGCTTTGGGCTGTTTTTCAAAACAATGCCGGAGGTGCTTGGGATAATGCTAAAAAATCATTTGAAGCAGGAGTGATGATTAATGGTGAGATGACTTATAAAGGATCAGATGCTCACAAGGCAGCAGTTACCGGTGATACTGTTGGAGATCCATTCAAAGATACTTCTGGACCATCGATGAATATTTTAATCAAATTAACATGTTTGATTGGTCTAGTTATGGCACCTATTTTAGGAAACGGAAGCAGTACAATTGACGCAAAAAGTACTTGTCCTGAAAAGAAAGAAATTTGGATGAAAGAATGCCACATGAAAGAAGGGGCAATGATGATGGGAAAATGCGACATGTCGAAATGCGCAAAAATGACCAAAGAAGAATGTGCAAAAATGTGTGACAGTCTAAAATGCACTCCTGAACAAAAAGAAATGTGTTTGTCTCATTATGACAAAGACGGAAAATTTATTGCTCCAAAAGGAAAAGCATGCTGTGCCAAAAAAGGAGAGATCAAAAAAGAAGTAAAAGTTCAACTAATAAACAAAGATGGAAAAGCGAAAGCAACTGTGATGACTTCAGAAAATGGTGAAGAAAACGTTCAAGTTTTTGAAGGTTCTCTAGAAGAAGTTAAAGCAAAAGTAGAAGCTTTACAATAACATTGACCCTATTGATTGTAACACAAAAAAATGCCTCGAAATTTCGAGGCATTTTTTTGTGTTAAATCTAAACTGATCGATTCGGACCTACTATTCAGAATTTAAATATTTGGTATTAAGGGAAAGTAATATTTCCAACATCTGTTGTTTTTCCATTGGCCACAATTACATTAGCAACTGTTATTGGAACTTTTCCTGAAGTTGGGTCAGGTGTCAATGTTAACGTATATGTTCCAGATGGTATTCCGTTTATTTGGAAAGCTCCGTCACCATCAGTAGCATCGCCATCTTTATCATCCATTGTTACAAATGCCGAAAAAATTTGCTCACCTTGTTGAACAGATGCTAAAACTTGATAGTCAACTGCCGGGCTTACAATTCCTTTGATTACACCTGATGCCTCCGATGTTGACACTCGAATAACAGGTTTTAGGATATACTTCGAATTTCCTGTATCAACAATAGATTTATTCACATCAAAATCCAATAGGAATTCATATGTTGTTCCACCTGTCAAGGTTTGATTAACATCTAATTTCAATCCTGACTGTTGACCACTTGGTGTAGTTAAATCAAAAGATTGTCCATCAACAACAACGGTGTTATTATCTCCAAGAACTAATCTGATTTGTCCTAAGTGACCTGAAGGAATCAAACTGTCAGTCAGCATAATGTTCGTTCCTCCAGTCAATTTTAATAAATCATAAATTTTCCCTTCTCCTACTTGGGTTTTATCTCCAATACTTATCCAGCCATTATCTCCTGAATCAGAACTTCCTTTAATCATTACATCAAGTACCTCTATATTTACTTCGTCATAATCGCCGGGAGCATCTGTCATTTTTACCATAAGCCGTGATGTTACTTGATTATTGTTTTGATCATCAGTATCATTACAACTAAAAAGAGATAAGCTCATTAATGCCATTGTGAAAATTCCTAGGGCATGCAATCTAAATTTTTTCATAATTCCTGTGTTTTTAATTAAAGATTTGGGTTCTAAAATGATTAATTAAAAACGGAGGACAAATAGTTTTATTTCATACTGAGATAAAATTTAACAAAAACAGAAACAGAGTCTCAATAGTTTCCTTGAATCAAAAATGGAATAACTACTACAAAACAAGTGAATACAGCGCAATTTTTAATAAATAAATTGCTTTTGCAATTATTTGATTCCCTCCAGTATTATTTCTTTATTTAGAGTGACATTAGCAAAAAACCACTAATCAAAGACACTGGAAGCAGCACAAATCTAATTCAATTATGTTAAAAATGCCTCTAAATTTCGAGGCATTTTTTGTTATTAGGGATTGTTTTTTCGTCTAAATATTTCTGTCTAACTTGATGCCTTTTTGATAAATATTTAAAAAATCAGTAGGCTAAACCTATATCCATATCATCCACTACAAGACTTCCAACTATTAAAAGCACGATTCCTAAGGAACCAACGATGATTCCAATAGTTCCCCATGTTGATGCCGTTTTGTCCAAAACACTTATTCTTTTTAAATCACTTTCGTTCAATTGTATTTTTTCAATACCCTTTTTTGTTTTTATACTGCCGTAATATATCCCATCAATTTGTTCAACCTTAATAAGTTTAAATACTGTACCATCAGTTTTAACAACTAAAACTTTGCAATTAGTAGCAACTGCTTCATCTAAAGTTGAAGAGGCATCTTTATAAGCTACACAACTTTGGAGAGCAATCAGAAAGCCTAAAAGCAAACAGGCAAATTTTCTTTTAAAATAATCAATTTTCATGGTTTCCTAGATTAAAGTTAAATAATTAAGAAAAACCAATAAATTAGAATAGTATCAGTAGATATGATAAACTTTGGGAATAAAATTTCAATACTTTTTCACACACAAAGTACTGATAAACAAAGGTATAAAATAAATTAATAAGAGTTTTTTTTAAATGAAGATTTATTTTTTAAAACAACCCATTCAACTCAGCATCAATACGGTTGATGATACTTCCTAAGTCTTCAGGATTATCAACAAAATTAATGCTATCTACATCGATAATCATAATTTTACCTTTGTTATAGGTATGTACCCAAGCTTCATAACGCTCGTTAAGACGGCTTAAATAGTCAATAGAGATTGTGTTTTCATATTCGCGTCCACGTTTATGAATTTGCCCAACTAAATTCGGAATAGAGCTTCTTAAATAGATTAATAAATCTGGTGCTTTGACAAGAGATTCCATTAATTCAAAAAGAGAAGAATAGTTTTCAAAATCACGATGCGTCATCAATCCCATTGCATAAAGATTGGGTGCAAAAATATGGGCGTCTTCATAAATAGTTCTATCCTGAATTATTTTTTTACCACTTTCACGGATTTGCATTACCTGACGAAAACGACTATTCAAGAAATAGATTTGCAAATTAAACGACCAACGTTCCATCTGATGGTAAAAATCATCTAAGTAAGGATTGTCAACTACTTCTTCAAAATGCGGTTCCCATTTAAAATGTTTGGCTAACAAACGGGTTAATGTTGTCTTTCCTGAACCTATGTTTCCTGCTATAGCTATGTGCATTACGGTATTGCGTTTTTAATATTTATATACATCCAAAGATGTAAAAATAGATAAAATTTATTTTTGGCAACAGAATTTAGTGAACCATTTTTAAAATATTACTTTGGGTTTTTCTAATTCAAATATTTGTACAATATGACACTACATATATTTAATTATTTAAAACAAAAACCACATTAATCTCATAGCAATCGTTAAATTCCTTAATCTGCATAGACCACAAAAAAAAAGTAGGCTGCCTAAAAAATACAGACAGCCTACTTTTTCTCTTTAAAAGATTATTTTTTATTTTTTAACTAGTTTTTCTTTTTTATCAATACGAAAATTGGTTTTCACAATTGATTTTGGCTGCAAATCATCCAAAACATTTAAAGCTTCTTCCACGTAAATGTCTTTTGACAAACTTTCATGCCATCTTTCTCTCTTCTCTTTTAGAACAGGATCTTTACTTATTCCTACTAATTCGTATGGCAATGAAATGAACTTCAAATTATTTTTATAATCAACAATTGGTTTAAACTTTTTAGACGTTTCTTCAATTTGATTCTGTTCTGTTTTAAATTTATCTATATTTAAGCTATAATTATTTTCGGCATTTCTGCTGTCAATCCATTTAGCATTTTCTTCGATTAATTTAAATTGAACATTATTTACAATTCTCTTTTTACTGTTGACAATGGCTTGATCAAATTTTGAAGCATTATTCCAAACTGTATAAGGAGCAGGATCAATTTTATCCCATGACAATGGATGAGCTTCATCACGTTCTCCCATTTTTAAATAAGCATAACGATCCGGCATAACCACATCACTGCTTACTCCTTCTAATTGTGTTGAACCACCATTAATTCTGTAGAATTTTTGAATAGTTGTTTTTAAAGCTCCTAAATCCCCGAATGCACTTTTCCCAATATATTGATTCAGATCGATTACTCTTTGAACAGTTCCTTTACCATAGGTTTGCTTGCTTCCAATGATAATTCCTCTTTTATAATCCTGCATAGCGGCCGCCAAGATTTCTGAAGCCGAAGCAGAAAATTCATTTACCATAATTACCAACGGACCATCCCATCCTATCTTCTTATCGGTATCATACAGAATTTCTTTTTTTATAGCTGATTTAACCTGAACAATTGGCCCTTCTTCTATAAACAAACCTGCAATATTTACAACTGCCTCCAAAGAACCTCCTCCGTCATCACGTACATCAAGAACAATACCTTTTACACCGGCTTTTTTCAAACGATCCACTTCTTGAGCCATATCTTTAGCCGCATCCCTTCCTTTTCCATCTTTGTTTTCAAAATCAACATAAAATTTAGGCAAATAAATAACCCCATATTTCAAACCGTTTTTCTCAACAACACTTGATTTTACATAGGTTTCTTCAATCTCAACTATATCTCTAATGATTGGAATAATTTGTATCGTACCATCTGTTTTTTTTACTGTAAGACGAACTTCAGAACCTTTTGGACCTTTTATTTTTTTTATAACATCCGCCAAACGCATTCCTACTATATCTACAGCAACACCATTAGATTGAGCTACTTTAAAAATTAAATCTCCTTTTTCCAATTGTTTTCCTCTCCACGCTGGTCCTCCAGAAATAAGTTCTAAAACTTCAATGTAATCGTTTTTCTTTTGTAACTGAGCGCCAATACCTTCAAATTTACCGCTTATACTTACATCAAATTTTTCTTTTTCATCTGGAGCAAAATAAGTAGTATGTGGATCAAATTGAGACATAATAGAATTGATATACAATGTAAACCAATCTTCCCTTTTTAATTCATTCATAGACCCAAAAGACTCATTCAATGATTTCATTGAACTTTCTCTTGTTTCTTTTTCCAACACAGCTTCTGATTTTACAACATAAGTAGGATCTTTAATTTTCTTATCTTCTTCTGATTTCTGCTTTTCAGTTAAGGAAGAAAGCGTAGATAACTTAATTTGTTTCCTCCATTTATCTTTCAGCTCAGTATTGTTTTTAGCATAAGGAGCTTTTTCATAATCCACATTAAATTCCTCTTCACTTTTATAATCAAAAGGAATACTTAATACCTCTTTGAATATTTTATTCCCTTCTTCCATACGAAGCATCAAGCGATCATAAGTAAGATTAAAAAAAGTCAAATCTTTGTCCTTTAACTGCTCATCCAACTCTAATTGGTATCTAGAAAACTCATTTATATCGGACTGCAGGAAAAAACGTTTGGAAGGATCCAAAGCTTCTATATACTCTTTGTAAACTCCTTTTGAAAAATTATCATCAATGGCCACAGGATTATAATGTCCTTTCTTTATTACAAACATCAATAATTCCAATAACAACTTATCTTTATCCGGATCAGCCGTTTTATTTGAATTAATTGTAAAAGCAAATAATGTAGCCGAAAGGCATATTACAGCTATGAGTTTTTTATAATTTCTTTTCATTTGGGGCGGGTTATTTTTGATCTCCCGATAGAACTCGGGATGCAATAAATTCACTTATATGCGTTGTTATTTACAATCTTTTTTTGTCATGTTCATTGCATAAAGCTAAAATATTTCGCTAAAGATATAAATTAGTTTTTTTAACTTAAAAAATTAATTGGCTGAAAAGCCGTTTATTACATTATTTAACATTTTCTATTTTCATCCATAAAAAAAACGCTTCAAAAATTGAAGCGTTTCTTATTATTATAAAATTATTAAAAATTATGATTTAACTAGCTTCCCTTTTTTATCTCCAGGAATACTCGTTTTTACAATTGATTTTGGTTGCAAATCATCCAAAACATTTAAAGCTTCTTCAACATAAATATCTTTCGATAGACTTTCATGCCATCTCTCTCTTTTTTCTTTCAGAACAGGATCTTTGCTGATTCCTTCTAATTCGTAAGGCAATGAAGTAAATTTTAAACTATTTTTATAGTCGACAATTGGTTTAAACTTTTTGGCAGTTTCTTCGATTTGATTTTGGGCAATTTTAAATTTATCTATATTCAAGCTATAATTATTTTCGGCACTTCTGCTGTCAATCCATTTAGCATTTTCTTCGATTAATTTAAATTGAACATTATTTTCAATTCTCTTTTTACTGTTAACAATAGCCTGATCAAATTTTGAAGTATTAGTCCAAACAGAATAAGGGGCTGGATCAATTTTATCCCATGGCATTGCATTTTCTTCATCACGCTCTCCCATTTTTAAATAAGCGTAACGATCCGGCATAACCACATCACTGCTTACCCCTTCTAATTGAGTTGAACCACCATTAATTCTATAAAATTTCTGAGTAGTTGTTTTCAATGCACCTAAATCACCTGCAGAACTATTACGAACAAATTGGTTCAAATCAATTACATTTTGAACAGTTCCTTTACCATAGGTTTGCTTGCTTCCAATGATAATTCCTCTTTTGTAATCTTGGATAGCCGCAGCCAAAATCTCTGAAGCAGAAGCTGAAAACTCATTCACCATAATTACCAATGGTCCATCCCATTCAATTTTCTTATCGGTATCATACAAGATTTCCTTTTTCTTACCAGCTGATTTTATTTGAACGATAGGTCCTTGCTCAATAAACAAACCTGCAATATCTACAACAGTCGATAAAGATCCACCACCATCATCACGTACATCAAGAACAATACCTTTCACTCCCGCTTTTTTCAAACGATCCACTTCTAGAGCAATATCTTTACCGGCATCTCTTCCGTCTTTATTTTCAAAGTCGATATAAAATTTAGGTAAATAAATAACTCCGTATTTCAAACCGTTTTTATCAACCACACTAGACTTGGCATAGGTTTCTTCAATCTCAACAATATCTCTTATGATGGAAATTACTTGAATAGTTCCGTCAACTTTTTTCACAGTAAGACGAACTTCAGAACCTTTTGGTCCCTTAATTTTTTTAACTACATCATCCAAACGCATTCCCACCACATCAACAGGAACGCCATTACCTTGAGCTACTTTCATCACCAAATCTCCAGCTTCCAATTGCTTTCCTCTCCAAGCCGGTCCACCTGAGATTAATTCTGAAATTTCAGTATAATCATTTTTCTTTTGCAATCTGGCACCAATACCTTCAAGCTTACCACTCATACTCACATCAAATCTTTCTTTTTCTTCAGGAGCAAAATAAGTGGTGTGTGGATCAAAACGCGACATAATTGAGTTGATATACAATGTAAACCAGTCATCTCTTTTTAAATCATTCATAAATCCAAAGGACTCATTTAATGAATTCAAAGAGCTTTCTCTAGTTTCAACATCGAGAACTGCATCCGTTTTCATTACGTAATTAGGATCTTTCAATTTCTTATCCTCTTCCATTTTTTTCTTATCTGTAAAAGACGAAAGAGTAGATAATTTAATTTGTTTTCTCCATTTCTCCTTCAATTCTGTACTGTTTTTAGAATAAGGAGCTTTATCGTAATCTACATTAAAATCCTCATCAACACTATAGTCAAACGGCTTTCCTAAAATGTCCTTAAATATTTTTTTACTTTCTTCCATACGAAGCATCAAACGATCATAAGTAAGGTTAAAGAAAGTCAAATCTTTATTAATCAGTTGATCGTCCAATTCCAATTCGAATTTGGAAAACTCATTAATATCCGATTGCAGAAAGAAACGTTTAGACGGATCTAATGCAGCTATATAATCTTTGTAAACCCCTTTTGAAAAGTTATCATCTATAACCGCAGGATTATAATGTCCTTTTTCAATTACAAATGTTAACAGTTCCAAAAGCAATTTATCTCTTTCTGGATCTACTGATTTTTTTGAATTAATATTAAAGGCAAATAAGGTAGCCGAAAGGCATACCACAGCTATGAGTATTTTATAATTTCTTTTCATAAAGCTAATAATAGAATTCATCAATTTTTTTTATCTAAGTTACATTAAAAACTATGCCAACCCCCTAGATATCTACATAATTTTTTGTTAAAGGTATAAAATAGATTTTTTTACTTTTAAAAAAGTTGGCCAAAAAATATATTTTATTTGTTCGCAATATAAGATTTTGTGTTAGTACATTTGTTTCTGAAGTCAAAATTTATGAAAATTTATATATTTTTAACAGCATTAAAATGAAAAATGAAAGGCCTTTAATACTAATAACGAATGACGATGGAGTTTCGGCTCCAGGAATAAGAGCTTTGATCGAAGTAATGGCAACAATAGGAGATGTTGTTATCGTCGCTCCAGATAAACCCCAAAGCGCCATGGGTCACGCCATTACCATAAACGACACTTTATATCTCAATAAAATTTCAAAAGACATGGATGCAATTATTGAATACAGTTGCTCTGGAACCCCCGTAGATTGTGTTAAAATAGCCGTACACGAAATTTTAAAACGAAAACCAGATCTTTGTGTATCAGGCATTAACCATGGCTCCAACTCATCCATAAATGTCATTTATTCCGGAACGATGAGTGCCGCCGTAGAAGCTGGTATAGAAGGTATTCAAGCTATTGGTTTCTCTTTATTGGATTACGATTGGAATGCCGATTTTGAACCAATCAAATCATACATCAAAACCATTACGCTCGAGGTCTTAAAAAATAAGCTTCCTGAAGGTGTTATTTTGAATGTGAATTTCCCAAAATTAAAAGAAAAAGAAATCAAAGGAATCAAAATTTGTCGTCAAGCGAATGCCCTTTGGACTGAAAAGTTCGACAAACGACAAACCCCACAGGGTCGAGATTACTATTGGCTTACCGGAGAATTTATCAATCAAGACAAAGGCGAAGACACTGATGAATGGGCGCTAAAAAATGGATTTGTTTCTATCGTTCCTGTACAATTTGACCTAACCGCACATCACGCAATACAAAACTTAACCAAAAGAGATTGGAATGAATAAAGAAATGAATAAAATAGACTTACTTATCGGATTCATAATGGGAATTTTAGCTTCCCTCTTGGGAATGTTCCTCTACATCACGCTTATTGTTCACTCAGATTTTATAGCTGGAATCCAATCCATGAAAAACGAAGGCCATCTCGGAAAAATTGTCACCCTAGGTTCTATAATGGATTTAATCGCCTTCGGAATTTTATTAAAATTGAATAAAGAAATCATGGCAAGAGGTGTCGTTTTGGCAGTTATCATGCTTACTATTGTTACTTTATTTCTTTAAAGTTGTTGAGTCACTAAATTACTAAGATTCTAATTTTTTTAAAAAATCTGCTTTATCTCAGCAACATAGTATCTCAGAATCTTAGCATCTAAAATATTATCTTTGTTCATCCAAAAAACACACAAAATGAAATACTATATTATTGCAGGAGAAGCTTCGGGGGATTTGCACGGTTCCAATTTGATGAAAGCGCTCTACGAAGAAGACCCAAATGCCGACATCCGTTTTTGGGGTGGTGATTTGATGCAAAATGTAGGTGGAACTTTGGTAAAACACTATCGTGATTTGGCTTTTATGGGTTTTGTTGAAGTAGTTTTTAATCTGAAAACCATTTTAAACAACATCACTATTTGCAAAAACGACATTACGCAATTCAATCCGGACGTTATCATTTACATTGACTATCCCGGCTTTAATATGCGAATTGCCAAATGGGCGAAACAAGTCGGTTATAAAAATCATTACTATATTTCACCTCAAATCTGGGCGTGGAAAGAAAACCGAATCACAACCATCAAGCACGATATAGACAAAATGTACGTGATTTTGCCTTTCGAAAAAGATTTTTACGAAGTCAAACATAAATTTCCGGTTGAATTTGTCGGCCATCCGTTGATTGATGCCATCCACAACCAAGCAAATATTGACACCAATGCTTTCAGAACAGAAAATCAATTATCGGAGAAACCCATTATCGCTATTTTGCCTGGTAGCCGTAAACAGGAAATCAGCAAAATGCTGTCGGTAATGTTAAGCGTTGTCAAGGATTTTCCAGATTACCAATTTGTAATTGCAGGAGCTCCAAGTCAGGAATTATCGTTTTACCAACAATTCATTTCTGGCGAAAACATAAAATTTATTTCGAACAAAACGTATGCTTTATTGCGTAACGCGACCGCGGCTCTGGTAACCTCAGGAACGGCCACGCTCGAAACCGCCCTTTTCAAAGTTCCCGAAGTCGTTTGCTACAAAGGCAGTTGGGCTTCCTATCAAATCGCCAAACGCATCATCACCCTAAAATACATTTCACTCGTCAACCTAATCATGGACAGAGAAGTGGTAACCGAATTAATTCAGGACGATTGCTCCACCAAACGCATTCGAGAAGAATTAACCAAAATCTTGGAACCCAATTACCGCAAAACACTTCTTGAAAACTACGATTTATTGGAAGAAAAACTTGGCGGAATAGGTGCCAGCAAAAAAACAGCACATTTAATTGTTGATTCCATAAAGTAATTTTAAGCTCAGCCCAATAACTATTTGGGCGTGCCACCATAAAGAAAAGGAGCCAACTCATCGCAACGGTGAGTCGGCTCCTTTCCTTTATGCTGTCGGGCTCTCCGCGCTACTTTGGTAGCTTGCTCCTATCCCTCACGCAAAAAACGCCTTTTATAAATCGAACAAGCTTCGGACTGATTACTGATTGTTGCTTACTACGAAGGAGTATTCTATAGTATTAATTGAACTCAGGTCACGCAAATAAAAAAAGATTTAATTTCTTACAAAATATTTGTACTTTGGTAATATGAAAGTATTCCAATTCCCACTCGCAAGAATTACGATAGCCTTTATCGCGGGCATACTGCTCGCCTATTTCCTAAAACCTATCCCCCCGATTGTATTTGTTTTTCTTGCTGCAACCGCTATTATTTTTATCAAAAAATATTATTCAAGCAAAACAAACACAAAATCCCAACTGCGTTTTGGCATAGCAACTTATCTTTTAGCCTTTTCCATTGGTATCACAACACAAACCGTCCACACCGATTCCAACCAACAAAGCAACTACACCCATTACAAAAATATCTTTCAGAAGAACCACACTTTCACGCTCACATTAAGGGAAAAATTAAAATCCTCTGCTTTCAACGAACGCTATATTGCCCTGCTAAATTCAATTGATAATGAAAAAGCAACTGGCCGAATTCTGCTTAACATTAGCAAAGACAGCACAAGGTATTCTTTTGCCGTTGGCAGTCAATTAAAAATCAATGCACTTTTATATAAAAATACAAGCCAAAAGAATCCCAATCAATTCGCTTACCAGAAATACCTTGAAAACAAACAAATCTATGCCCAACTCTATGCGGAACCAAATGAAATACAAGTCAATTCTGAAATTGACAAAGACATTTGGTATTATACAGCGAAATTAAGAACCCAGATTATCCAAAATTTAGAGAAAAGCAATTTCAGTAACAAAGAACTAAACGTTGCAGTAGCACTGATAATGGGACAACAACAAGATATTGACTCTGAAACTATTCAGGACTATCAATATGCAGGTGCAGTGCATATCTTATCCGTTTCGGGATTGCACATTGGGTTTATATTACTGTTTGTTACTTTTCTGCTAAAACCTTTTTCAAATACAAAAAAAGGCACTTTCATTAAGCTGTTGATTATACTCGCCTGCTTATTCTTGTTTGGAATTCTGGCTGGACTGGCACCTTCTGTAGTCCGCTCCATAACCATGTTTTCCTTTGTTACAATTGGACAATATTTGAGAAGAAGTGTCAATATTTATCACACACTTCTTGTATCTATTTTACTTATTTTACTGTTTCAACCTTCATTTTTATTCGATGTCGGTTTTCAGTTGAGTTATGTAGCATTGTTTTTCATCGTTTGGCTACAGCCTCTTTTGTCAAACCTTTGGCATCCCAAAAACAAAATCCTCAGCTACTTTTGGGATATATTGACCGTTTCGTTTGCGGCGCAAATTGGCACTTTACCTCTAAGCATTTATTACTTTCATCAATTTCCGGGATTGTTCTTTGTTACGAACATCATTGTGATTCCGTTCCTAAGTATTATTATGGGAGTTGGATGTCTGGTAATGGTTTTTGCAGCTTTCAACTGGGTTCCATTTTATCCCGCAAAAATTTTGGAAATAAGCATTTATTATTTGGATAAAATAATTGGCTGGATTGCCTCATTGGAACAATTCATCATCAAGGACATTCCTTTAAACACACCCCTTTTATTCAGCAGTTATTTGGTAATTATCACGACAATTATCGCATTCCAACAAAAGCATTTTAAAAACTTAGTTTGGGTATTAATAGCCATTGCTACATTCCAATTATCTGCAATTGCAACAAAATGGGAAGTTCAAAATCAAACCGAATTTCTTGTCCTAAATACCTCAAAAAACACGCAACTCGTAGAACGAAATGGAGCTAATGCAATGCTATTTGCTAATGATAGCATTTTGAAAAACACCAAAGCCAATAAAGTGCTAGCTTCTTATCTCACGGCCAACTTTAGTACATTGAAAGAAAAACATAAACTGAATAATCTGATATATTTTAAAGGAAACAAAATACTGTTGATTGACAGTTCTAAAGTATATCCGAAGACGATTAAACCAGATATTTTAATAATCACCCAATCGCCAAAAATCAATTTTGACAGACTCTTGCAAACCGTAAAACCCAAAATGGTTGTTACCGACGCATCCAATTACAAATCGCTTCAGAAAAGATGGAAAACGACTTGTTCCCAACAAAAAATCCCTTTTCACGCAACGAGTGAAAAGGGATTCTATAAAATTAATTAATTGTAATCCTTATGCTTTTTTAGATTTTGTTTTTGTTTTTGATTTTGGCTCAGGAGCCATAGAAGCATTTTTCACAAAAGGATCAGCAACTGCTAACCATGCAGTTGGACCACCAGCTACATAACCTGTATTACCCAAACCTTCAAAGTTCACTTTCCCCTCTTTATTTACAGTTGCCTTGGCAAAATAAACAGTTGGAAATCCCTGAATCCCAAATGCTTGTTGCAATTCGTTATTCTGTTTTTTAATTTCATCAGATTGAGCCGTTCTTCTAGGATAATCCAATTCAACCAGTATAACACTTTCATTAGCCCATTTACTGAATTCAGGTGTTTTGAGCACTTCATTTTGCAAACGAATACACCAACCACACCAATCACTTCCCGTAAAGAATAACATCAATGGTTTTTTCTCTTTATTCGAAACTTTGATGGCTTCTTTAACATCTGTGTACCATTTTAATTCCTGAGCTTGCGTTGCAACAGCTCCGATTAAAAATAATGTTATCAAAAATACTTTTTTCATTTGCTATATTTATTTTTTTTGAGTGAAATAGAGGATACAAAAACCTAAATCTTCTTTCAGTTTACTCTCTAATTGATTTCTTATTTACAAATTTAAACAAAAATAACACCAAAATTTGTCTGCTACTTCACTTCTTGCATTAATTTTTTTATCAAAGGTGTTGATATAATTAAAACAACACCAGCAATAAGAGAATATAATGCCAATTGATAGTAACCATCGGTATATGCAATAAGCTTAGACATTAAGGTAGTTCCCGTATTTGCATTTGACATTTCTGAACCAAGTTTTCCTGCTGCCAATTGTCCAAAAGCACTTGAAAGAAACCATAATCCCATCATCATTCCGAACAATCTTTTAGGAGATAATTTAGTAATTACAGACATTCCAATTGGACCAATACACAATTCTCCTAGCGTATAAATCAAATATCCCAAAGCAAAAACATTTAAAGAACTTAAATGTTTTTCATCTACAAAAAATCTGGCGCTATAAAAAACAAAGAAACCAGCAGCTAATAATATAAATGAGAGTCCAAATTTAATAACGGTATTAGGCTCAATTTTTCTTTTGTAAAGAAAAATCCATAACAGACCAATCAAGGGGCTGAAAATAATAACATACAATGAATTGATACTATTGTTAACCACATTTGGATCAATATTAAAAAACAATAATTTGCTTGATAAATTATCTTTTGCAAATAATGACAAAGATCCACCAGATTGTTCAGAAATTGCCATAAACATAAAATATCCGAAGATAAAAATGAAAGCTGCCAATAATTTATATTGTTGATTTCTGTCTTTAATTCTCAATAATTCGAATAAAAAATAACCTACTGCAATTACCCCTATAGTATACATAAAATAGTCTGTAAAATCAGAATTTATAACCATTATATACACGAATGGAATCACCACAATTGAACCTAAATAAACTGCAATTTCGGATGTAATCCTTTTTTTAGGTGTTTGATCTTCTAAAGGAGAATTTCCAATTGGAGCTAAATGTTTTTTGGTCAAAAGAAATGTTACAAGACCAATAATCATAACAATTGCAGCAGAAAGAAAACATAAATTCCATGAATAATTTTTCCCTAAGTAAATAGGAATAGCACCTCCAAGCATTCCACCAATATTGATTCCCGCATAAAAAAGTCCGTAACCAGCATCTCTGCGTCCATCACTTTCATGA
This sequence comes from Flavobacterium sp., assembly GCF_035760125.1. Taxonomy (GTDB): domain Bacteria; phylum Bacteroidota; class Bacteroidia; order Flavobacteriales; family Flavobacteriaceae; genus Flavobacterium. Next base: position 5,856 of record NZ_DASTTN010000012.1, on the reverse strand, counting down.
TATAATTCCCCTACCATTGAAGATACGTTTGGTTTAAAAAAACCAGTTCCAATAATTGACAAAGTTATTCCGTAATAAAAGAAATCGTGTGGAGAAGCTGCAATAAGCAAGTTCCCTAAAATCATAATAATTCCTCCAAAAAGCAAGGATTTTTTAAAACCTAAAATTTTATCTGCAAAGATTCCTCCTATAAAAGTAAAAGCATATACAAAAGCCTGAATAGCTCCATATTGAAGATTTGCTTTTCCTTCAAGTAAACCTAATTGATCTACCATGAAAAATGCCAAAACACCTCTCATTCCGTAGAAACAAAAACGTTCCCACATTTCAACTAAAAACAAATACCACAATTGCTTTGGATACTTACCTTTAAAATTTTGTATTTGTTCTAGACTTAAATTTTGTTCCATTATTAATTTTATTTTTTAAATATGTAAATAAAAAACATCATCTCCTTGATTGAATCAAAAAGATGATGTTTTTAGTTTATTTTTATTTTAATGAATTATCTAACACCGTGCATCATTTTTTTCAAAAATGGCGTTAATGCAAATAAAATAATTGCCGCAATACCTGTCAATACAACGAATACCATAAAAAATTCGTACAAATTATGAATTTCAAAACCAACAAAAATTGGATTATGATCCATGATTTGATTGGCATCTAATAATTGTGCTTGTTCTGCAGTAAGCGTAACTTTCTTATCCAATACAGCTTGTAAATCAATCCCTAGCTCTTTCGCTTTATTAAATTTATCACCTGTAGCTGGCAAAATAGAACCTAACGTTCCACCTAAAGCATAACCTGATGCATTTGACAGAAAAAACACTCCATATAATAAAGAAGCAAAACGCTTTGGAGATAATTTACCAACTAATGACAATCCTATTGGTGATAAACACAACTCTGCACAAGTGTTTAAAAAGTACAATAAGATAAGCCACTTTACTAATAACAAACCTGAAGTTCCAATATATGAAACTTGAGTAGCAATCATAAAGAAACTTATAGTAATCAGTACTAAGCCCATTGCTAATTTTACTGGCGATATAGGTTCTTTGCTTTTTGATCTTAAAAAATCCCACAATACACTGAACGGAACAGCAAGAAAAACAACAAACATTCCGTTAAAAATCTGTACCATCGAAGGTGGCATCTGCCATCCAAAGAAATTTCTATCGGTTTGGTTATTAGCAATAAAAGTCAATGATGAACCTGCCTGCTCAAAAGCAGCCCAGAAGAAAATGATAAAGAAAGAAACAATGTAGATTACAATAATCCTGTCTCTTTCAATTTTAGTTAAAGACGAATCTGAAATAATTAAACCCGCCAATGCCAATCCACTTGAATAGATTAAAGTGTAAATTAAATTTTGATCAAAAACATAGTGAACGACTACACCTAAAATCAAAAATGAAATACCTGCAGCAATTAAAGATTTTCTAGAAAAATTAGCTGTTTGAGCTTCTCCTTCTTCAAAATCAGATGCAATATTTTTAGACGGCAAACCTCCTAATGGCCTTCCTTCTGGAGATACAACATATTTATTTTTTAAAACATAAAAAAGAATTGTTCCCAAAAACATTGCTATCGAAGCTGCCAAGAATCCCCATTTAAAAGCATGAACATCTCTCACACCTCCAGTATCGACAACATCTCCTAATAATGGGCAAATTGACTGACCTAAAAAGGCCCCAATATTGATTCCCATATAAAAGATTGTAAAAGCTGTATCTAATTTTGTTTTTTCTTGTTTAGGATACAAACTTCCCACCATACTTGAAATATTTGGCTTGAAAAATCCGTTACCAAAAACAATAACTGCCAATCCACAATACATGATCGATTTTGCTAAACCTAAATTAGCGTCAAAAATACTTCCGCTGGTAAACAATAACAGTTGTCCAATTCCCATTAGCAGCCCTCCTAATAGAATACAATTTCTGTTTCCTAAAAAACGATCGGCAACAAAACCCCCAAGCATAGGAGTTAAATAACAAAGACCAAGAAAACCTCCATAGATTAATGAAGCTTCTTCCTCTTTCATCAACAAAGAGTTTACCAAAAATAAGGTTAATAGAGCCCGCATTCCATAAAAGTTGAACCGTTCCCACATTTCGGTTCCAAATAACACCCAAAGTCCTTTTGGATGTGCTGATTTCGTTTGAGTTTCTGTCATTTTTGTTTTTGGTATTTATATTGTGATTTGGTTTATAAATTTTCTTTAATAAAATTAGTCATTTTGGTAAACAATTGAATTCTTGTTTTTCCTCCACTTATACCGTGACTTTTATCTGGGTATATTTGAGAATCAAATTGTTTATTTGATTGAATTAAAGCTTCCATCATTTGCATAGAATTTTGCACATGAACATTATCGTCCCCAGAACCATGAATCAGAAGGAATTTTCCTTTTAATTTATCTACATGATTAATTGGTGAATTATTATCATATCCGCTTGCGTTCTCTTGTGGAGTTTGCATATATCTTTCTGTGTAAATACTGTCATAAAAACGCCAGTTGGTTACTGGTGCCACTGCAATTGCCATTTTGAAAACATCGGCTCCTTGAAAAATACAGTTAGATGCCATAAAACCACCATAAGACCAACCAAAAATACCAATTCTAGAAGCATCTACATAAGGATAAGACCCTATTACTTTTGCAGCATCGATTTGATCTTCAACTTCGTATTTCCCCAATTGCAGCTGGGTAACTTTCTTGAAATCAGCACCTTTAAAACCTGTTCCACGACCGTCAACACAGGCAACAATATATCCTTGTTGTGCTAACATCATAAACCAATAGTCATCTGCAGAATTCCACTCGTTATTTACCTGTTGTGATCCTGGCCCAGAATATTGATACATAAAAACAGGATATTTTTTTGAAGCATCAAAATCTTTCGGTTTAATCATCCAGGCATTAAGTTCGTTTCCTTTAGCTGTTTTTAAAACAAAAAACTCTTTAGACGGCAAATTATATCCTCCTAATTTTGTTGCAAGGGCCTGATTGTTTTCGATAACCTGAATTTCTTTCCCTGTTTTTGACTCGTTTAAAGTATAGGTCGTAGCCTGAGAAGCGCTAGAGAAAGTATCAATAAAGAATTGGAAATTAGGACTAAAAGTCGCTGCATTTGTTCCAGTATTTTTAGATAAACGAACTTTATTTTTTCCGTCTAATCCTATGCGATAAACATCTCTGTTGATTGAACCATTTTCAGTAGATTGATAGAAAATAGTTTTTGTTTTTTCATCGAAACCATAGTATGAAGTAACCTCCCAGTTTCCTTTAGTAACTTGATTTTTTAGTTTTCCAGTTTTATCATAAAGATAAATGTGGTTGAAACCGTCTTTTTCACTTGTCCAAATAAAGCTATTATCTTTTAGAAAAGTTAAGTTGTCTGTATCAATAAAATCAATATAACCTTTTTCAGTTTCATTAAGGACAACTTTGGAAGCGCCAGTGCTACCATCAACAAATAACAAATCTAAATTATCCTGATGACGATTTACTATTTTGGCAGATAAAACATTGGCATCATTAGTCCATTCTATTCTTGGAATATAAAAATCATTATATTTTCCTAAATCCACATTTATCAAAGCCTTAGAATCTATATTATATAAATGCAATGAGACTAATGAATTTTTTTCTCCCGCTTTAGGATATTTGAAAGTCTCGATTGTTGGATATAAACTTTTTTGAAAAATCGACATTGAAAATTCTGGCACTGCACTTTCATCAAAACGGATATAGGCTAACTTTTTACTGTCTTTGCTCCAATCAAAAGCACGAACAAAAGCAAATTCCTCTTCATAAACCCAATCCGTAATACCATTAATTACAGCATTCTTTTTTCCATCAGTAGTAACAGCCGTTGATTTTTTTGAAGCTACGTCATAAACATATAAATTGTTTTCTTTGGCATAAGCAATTTTAGTACCATCAGGAGAAAAAGTAGGCTCTTGAACCTTGAAATCAAAAAGTTTTGTCAGGGTTTTAGTAGCAATGTCATATAAAAAATAATCTGCTGTAAAAGAGTGACGGAAAATTTTGTTTGAATGACAAGCAATTAATATCTCTTTCTCAGAATCATCGAATGTATAACTATCAATACCGTCTGCAAGTTCTTTGAAATTTTTAGTATCAATTAGGTTTGACACTTTTTTTAAAGTTGCAAAATCATAAAGATCGATTTGCATACTTCTAGTTGCTCTGTCAGAGTTTAATACCGTGTATTGATTGGTATTTTTCATTGATTGCAATTCATCCATCCCTTTGGCACGAAAAGCACCTGTATAAATTTCATCAACGGTAATTTTTTGTTGTCCAAATACAGTAACACACAAAAAGAAAAGTAAGCCAGTAATCTTATTCGAATTCATATTTTAGGTAATATTTGTTTTCTTTTGGAATATGTAATTTGTACATCATAATTAGTATTTGCACCTATTTAATGTCATACCCATTACATAATATGGATTAAGTTATAAAAGCGACAATTTTAGTGAAAATTTTATAAATAAAACACTTTTGCTTTGTTAAATGTTATAAAAAAATATTTTTAACAATTTCAGTGAATATTATTCTAAAAACCAAACAAAGCACAATCATTCTTCCCATTGATTTTGTAGTATTCAAAATTTTATAATGAAAATAAAACTTTTTCTCATATAACACCCATTCGATTTAACATCAAAAAGTCAATCCTGTAAAAAAAATAATCGGATTTGAAATACAGATTCATTTTGAAAAAAGCAATAAATATGGAATGTGTATCTTTGCGTTCATAAAGCTATAATTTATACCTATGAACAACGCTGTTGCTGGATTTTCTAAATTATCCAAAGAAGAAAAAATAAACTGGATTGCCAATCACTATTTTTCAACTCCAAGTGAAGCCATAGCACTACTTAAAAACTATTGGAATTCTGACGAAAAAATTCAAAAACTACACGATGAATTCATAGAAAATACGATAACTAATTTTTACATTCCTCTGGGTGTTGCTCCCAATTTTCTGATTAATGGAAAATACAGCACAATTCCGATGGCTATTGAAGAAAGCTCAGTTGTTGCAGCAGCTTCCAAAGCAGCAAAATTTTGGTCTACTCGAGGTGGTTTCAAAGCAACCGTTATTAGTACCGAAAAAATTGGTCAGGTTCATTTCATTTACAAAGGAGACGAATCCAAACTAACGTTATTCTTTGCTCAATTAAAATCTAAATTGTTTGCAACAACCGAAAATATTACCAAAAACATGCAAAAACGTGGTGGCGGTATTTTAGATATTATTCTAAAAAACAAAACCAGTTTATTGCCAAATTATCATCAACTGCATGCAACTTTTGAAACCAAAGACAGCATGGGAGCCAATTTTATCAACTCTTGTTTGGAACAATTTGCTAAAACATTAAAAGAAGAGGCACTAGCTTTTGAGATGTTTACCGAAGAAGAAAAAAGCATACAAATAGTTATGAGTATTCTTTCCAACTATGTTCCAGATTGCATAGTTCGTGCCGAAGTTTCTTGTCCTATTGAAGATTTAGCCGAAAAACATATTGAATATCCTCATGAATTTGCAGCCAAATTTGTTCAAGCTGTCCAAATTGCCGAAGTGGAACCATATCGTGCCGTAACGCACAACAAAGGAATCATGAACGGAATTGACGCTGTTGTTCTCGCAACCGGAAACGACTTTAGAGCTGTAGAAGCAGGAATTCATGCCTATGCCTCAAGAAAAGGACATTACTCGAGTTTGTCTCATGCCAAAATAGAAAACGGAATTTTTAGTTTTTGGTTGGAGATCCCTTTGGCTTTAGGCACAGTTGGCGGGTTGACATCGCTTC
>NZ_DASTTN010000011.1:0-4118 GCF_035760125.1 Flavobacterium sp. | reverse complement strand
TTCTGTTGTTTGAGAATACAATCCATAAGACAATAAACACAACCAATACGTTGTAAATAATCTAAGGTTTTTTGTGGTATTGAAACTTCTTTTTAACATAATTGATTCATTGATTTTATACAGTTTGTTATAATCAAAGATACAATTTTATTAAATCGCGTAAAGTTGTTTTGGATTGATTTGTCCTTTATTCAAACCGCTCATTTTCTACGTTTCCTTCACCGAAATAATCTTCACAGGACAAGCCTTAGCTGCTAGTTCACAGCTTTCGGTTATGGTATGGTCGGTCGATTTTAAAGTATAAAAACCTTTGGCGTTTACGCCTTTAATCAATAATGATTTCCCGTCTTTTTTGGACATTTGAAATTGAATGGTGCCATTTCCACACAGTAATTGCACCCAATGCATTTGTCCCCAATTTTAATGTCGTAGGACTTAATTTGTATATTCTACATGGTGTTATTTCACTCTCACAACCACTTTTCCCTTGGCACGACCGCTTTCTACATAAGTCAATGCTTCGTTTGTTTGTTCAAATGGGAATACCTTATCTACAACAGGTTTTATAATACCTGATTCTATCAGTTTTGTAATCTGGCTTAATTGTCCACCATCGGCTCTCATAAATAAGAAAGTATAATCAACATTTTGTTTTTTGGCTTTCTTGCGTATGCTACTGCTTATTAGGTTAAGGATTATTTTCACAAACCAAGGCGCTCCTGTTTCTATGGCTAAATCAGCTGTTGGTGGTCCTGAAATAGAAATAGCTTTCCCTTGGGTCTTTAATATGTTCAATGATTTTTCAAGTGTTTTTGTGTCTTGACTATTCAGTACAAGATCGTAATCTTTTAATAGGCTTTCAAAATTCTGTGTTTTATAATCTATAAGTACATCTGCACCAAGTTTTTTCAAGAATTCAAAACTTTTTTCACTCGCCGTTGTGGCAACTGTTGCACCCAAATGTTTTGCGAGTTGGATTGCAATGGTTCCCACTCCGCCAGAACCCGCCTGTATGAAAATTTTTTGACCTTTTTTCAGATTTCCCTTTTCTATTAAAGCTTGCCATGCAGTCAAAGCTACCAACGGAATAGATGCTGCTTCTTCCATAGAAATATTCTTCGGTTTCATCGCAGCATCTTGTTCGTCTATGGCGATAAATTCGGCCAAAGTACCTATCCTGAAATCTGAAACTCTAGAATAGACTTCATCGCCTACCTTAAATTTCTTTACATTTTTTCCGACTTTAACTACCACTCCTGCCACATCATGACCTAAAATGATTGGGAATTTATAAGGCAAAATCAATTTAAACTCTCCAGTCTTTATTTTAGAATCTAAAAGATTTAAACCTGATGCGTGTATCTCTACCAAAACATCGTTCTCTTTTACGCTTGGAACTGCAACGTCAACAAGTTGCAAAGCATCTTTTTTGCTGTATTTTTTAACGGTATATGCTTTCATTGCAATTATGATTTAAGATATTGATTTGCTTTTTTGGGATTAATTAAGCCAAATGTCAACTTTGGGAAAAAGCGATTCAGCAGATAAACTAATTTGGTATCTCCTACGCGAATGGTGTATTGATCTTTCTTTAACCCCGAAATTAATGCTTTTACCAATTCTTCGGTACTTATTTTTTTATCATTTCTAGCTAAGGTCATTTCGGTGGCAACAAGAGGAGGCATTAGTTCAAAAACTTTTACCCTGCTGTTTATAATTTCTAAATGTTTGCGCAACGATTTGGTGTAAAATGATAGAGCCGTTTTGGATGCCGAATAAGTAGCTTCAAGCAATGAAGGTACAATACTTAATATCGAAGTGGTGTTGATAATGGCACTTTCGCGTCTTGATTGTAGCATTTCCATAAAAAGATTGTTCAAGCGGATGATCCCTAAGTAATTCACCTCCATTTCATATATGGCACCTTCTAGATGTTTGTCATTCGGAATTCCTAAATTTAAAGGAGGAACGCCAACTCCGGCATTATTATACAAAATATCTATGCCTCCCATTTCCTGAATCTGATTGAAAAGAGCAATGGCATCTGCTTCATTTCCGGCATCGCTTTTTATGGCAATCAATTGTGGGTATAATTTTTTCACAGCATTTAATTTTTCCTCGTTTCTGCCTGTGATGATCACTTTTGTGCCAAGCGATAAAAATTGTCTGGCCGCTTCCAGTCCAATGCCCGAAGCGCCTCCTGTTATCAATATTGTTTTTCCTTTTAAAATCATAATTTAATGAATTACAGTGTTATTATGCTTCTAGCTTTTTAAAAAACTGTTTGGTATCTCCAACGGGTACATCAAATTGATTTTTTTCTAAAGCAATGAAAAATTCATCGGCAACTTCTGATGGTGGAATTCCATTAGCACCGCCAATTTCTGCAGAAAATTCGGTATTGACCAATGGAGGATAAATTTCATAAATCTGAAGATTTTTTTGTTCTTCGTAAGTCTCTCTTAATGCAACAGTGTAACTATGCAATGCTGCCTTTGTGGCGCCATAAGTTGGTAAAAATTTATGACTGCCAAAAACTGCGATTGAAGATACATTGGCAATTGCAGCTTCCGATTTTTCAAGCAAATGGGGTAACATTAATTCCGTGAAGTGAATAACGCTAAAATAGTTAGTATTCATTTCGATAGCAGCTTTTTCGTGGGCATTAGTAGTTTCGCTTAATAAATACCCAAATGCAGACCCTGCATTATTGATAATGATATTAGTTTCTGGATAGCTTGTTTTCAATTCTTCGGCAATTCGAACGCGGTCTGTTTCTACAGATAAATCGCCTTGAATGGCAATAGCATTATCTAATTCTTTCAATGCTTTTTGCAGGCGTCCTCCATTACGTCCGTTGATTATGATTTTGTTGCCTGCAGCACTTAATTTTTTGGCAATAGCCAAACCAATTCCGGCGCTTCCGCCACTAATAAATATTGTATTTCCTGTTGTTTTCATTTTTAATATTTTTTAAAATTATCATGTTTTGATTAATTAAGAGTTGGATAATCAGTATATCCTTTTTCTCCCGGAGTATAAAATGTTGTTTGATCTGGTGCATTTAGCGGCGCATCAGTTTTAAAACGATCCACCAAATCAGGGTTGGCAATAAACGGAACACCAAAAGATACTAAATCGGCATGGCCATCATTCAAGACTTTGGTTGCTGATTCTTTATTAAATGCTCTGTTTATAATAATTGTGCCTTTGTATATTTTACGGAAGTGTTTCGCCACTTCTTGAATAGCATCAGGAACAGCAGAAACATCCGTAAATGGCTCAATAAGATGAATGTAAGCCAAACCATAATCATTTAATCGGTTTACGATATAGTCATAAATAGCGATCGTTTCATCATCTACTAGAATTCCCATAATTCCATTTAACGAAGGATTTAGGCGGATTGCCACTTTTTTAATGTCAACCACTTGTTTCAATTCGTCCAGAATGTCAAACAAAATTCTAGCACGATTTTCTAAAGATCCACCATATTCATCTTCACGAAGGTTAGTGTTTTTGCTGAAAAATTGTTGAAGCAAATAGCCATTCGCTCCGTGAAGTTCTACACCATCAAAATCAGCTTCGAAAGCATTGATTGCGCCCTGTTTAAAATCGGCAATGGTTCTTTTGATGTCTTCAATAGTCATAGATTGTGAGACTTCAGATGGCTTAAAGCCTTCGGCGGTAAAAACCTGCTGATTCGGATTCACAGCCGATGGAGCTAAAGGTTTTTTTCCATTGTGTAAATCCGGATGTGAGTATGCGCCAGTATGCCATAATTGAGCAACTATTTTTCCTCCTTTTTGATGTACTGCTTCGGTCGTCAATTTCCAACCGTCAATTTGTTCCGTAGTATAAATTCCTGGAACATTAACGACTCCTATTGCTTCTTCACTCACAAAAGTGCCTTCTGTGATAATTAGTCCTGCAGAAGCACGTTGTTCATAATACTTTGCGGTTAGGGCTGTAGCTACGTTTCCAGTATTGTTAGAACGACTTCTTGTCATCGGAGCCATCACAATTCGGTTATTTAACTGGCTATCATTAAGTTGGTAAGAATCAAAAATCAATAACTTTTCCATTGTGTTTATAATTTAATTTGTAAATTTGCTTGC
>NZ_DASTTN010000010.1:0-2372 GCF_035760125.1 Flavobacterium sp. | reverse complement strand
TTGAGGATGTCAAACACCAAACGATTGAGGTTCCTGAAAAATGGAGCAATCAAGTGCAAAATATAAATACACAAGAAGAATATCAAAATTTAATCAAATGACCATAACGCTAAAATATTTTGGTTTACTAGCTGATATCACACAATTGAAAGAGGAGCAATTCTCTTTTGACGAAGATACTATTTCGGTTTTTGAATTAAAATCAAAAATTGAAAGTAGTTACCAAAACATGCAAAACGCAGCTTATAACATTGCGATCAACCAAACAATAAGCGATTTGAAAACCACAATAAAAGACAATGATGTAATTGCTTTTTTGCCTCCTTTTGCTGGTGGTTAAAATGCATCAGTTTCATAAAAGAATTTAATAAAGAATGATAAACACCAAACGCTATTCCAGACAAATAATTCTCCCTGAAATAGGAGAAACGGGTCAGCAAAAATTGCAGGACGCTCGGGTCTTGGTAATTGGTGCAGGCGGTTTGGGCTGCCCTGTTTTGCAAAATTTGGCATCGGCGGGAGTAGGGAACATCGGAATTGTTGATGGAGATGTGGTGGACGAAACCAATTTGCACAGACAATTATTATTCACTTTAAAAGATTGTGGAAACAGTAAAGCCGAAACAGCCAGAAAAGCTATTTTGGAACTCAATCCTGAGATTAGCGTTATTGCATTTTCAGAGTTTTTTTCTTTGCAAAATGCTGCCAGAATAGTGGAAGAATACCAAATCATAGTCGATTGTACCGATGCGATTGCCGTTCGCTATTTGATTAATGATGTGTCAGTCGCTAAAAGAATTCCGATGGTGTATGCTTCAATTCATAAGTTTGAAGGCCAGATTTCGGTATTCAATTATAAAAATGGACCAAGTTATCGTTGTTTGTTTCCGGAGCAGGAAAGCTTGAAAGCGGTTCCTAATTGTGCTGATTCAGGGGTTTTGGGGATTTTGCCGAACGCTATAGGAACATTGCAGGCCACCGAAGTGCTCAAAATAATACTCGAAATTGGCGAAATATTGTCGGGAAAATTATTGATTTACGATGCTTTGCATTTTCAAACGCAAACCATTAATTTCTCTAAAAATCCAAAAATGATTGAAAAAGGAATTATAAATGGAACGCTAATTTTAAACAGTAAAAAAGAAGAAGTGGATTTAAGTCCGGAGTCTTTTTTTGAAAAATGCAATCAGTCGGGAATTGTCGTTATTGATGTTCGAGAGTTGGAAGAAATTCCAGAGTTTAAAGGAAAGAATGTCATTCAGATTCCTTTGGGCGAATTAGAAGAATACAGTAAGAAATTGGATAAAAACCAAGAAATCGTTTTGTTTTGTCAAACGGGACAACGCAGTTTAGCCGCTATGAATTATCTTCAAAAATCAGGATTTGTTGGAGTTTTTCATTTAGGAAAGGGAATTGAATCTTTGAAAAATCAGATTTAGCAGCAACAGTAATTTCAATAAGCAATAAAAATAAACAATACTATAATGTCAGCAGATAAACCCAAAAAAAGTTCCTTTATTCAGGGTCAGATAACATCAGAGTTCATTGGGAATTCGATTGCCAAACACCAAAGCAAAACCACGATTGGTGCCCACAATATTTTTCTGGGTCAAGTTCGAGCCGATGTGATTGATGAGAAAACTGTCACCGCCATTGAATACACCGCCTACGAAGAAATGGCAGAACAAACGTTTTATGAAATTCGGGAAGCGGCTTTTGCTAAATATGAGCTTTCGTGTTTGCATATTTATCACAGTCTGGGAACGGTGAAAACAGGCGAAATCTGTTTGTTTGTCTTTGTTTCGGCACCAAGACGAAAAGTGGTGTATGAAGCCTTGGAGTTTTTGGTGGAAGAAATAAAAGAAAAGACAGCGATTTTCGGAAAAGAAATTTTTGAAGATGAAAGCTATGTTTGGAAGCAGAATACTTGAAAAAAGAGAAGGCAGAAAACAGAATTTAGAAAGCAGAAGGCTGTAAGAAGTGCCTGAAGGAGATTTGAAAACGTGAATTTGCGTGAGGGATAGAGGCGGTATCCTCGTAGTGAAACGGAGAGATAAAGCCGAAAGCCCGACCCGTAGGGACACGCCCAAATTAATAAATAATGCTAATCACTAGTCACTAAATAAATGGTAGATATCACCCATAAAATAATCACACAACGCACGGCTACAGCCCAAGCAATCGTAAAAGTAGGTTTGCCAGCAACGATGCAGGCCATTTTGAATAAAACTGTTCCAAAAGGCGATGTATTGGAAGTTGCACGAACTGCGGGTTTATTTGCCGTAAAAAATACTTCGAACTCTATTCCGGATTGCCATCCCATGCCGATTGAATTTACTGGAATTGAATACGAACTGTTGGAAGATTCGGTG
>NZ_DASTTN010000009.1:0-7460 GCF_035760125.1 Flavobacterium sp. | reverse complement strand
GCCCTGCTCCTTCTCCATTATGAAAAGTAACCGGAGGAGTCAAATTCGAATTAAGCTGATGTGTTGAACCACGGTAAAAACTATAATTGGTTGCAGCTGCAACACCAAAGTACCAAGAAGGTTTTGTGTAATTAACCTCTTGTGCCTGAAGCTTTGTTTGAGCACTTAAGCACAACAAAGTCAAGAAAAAAAGACTATTTAAGAGAAAACTCTCTGAAATCCACGTTGTATATAATTTTGTTTTAAAACTAATTTTAGTTTTCATTTTATATCTTTTTAGATGTTATTTTTTTATTGAGAAGAATCCCGTTCGAAAACGGGATATACCATTTAGCAATGTTATTTATGGGACATTAATGGTTGTATTTACCATAGTCACAGAGGAGACTAAAGATATTGCTCTTCCGTTAAGTACTGTTTGGTTTGCATTCCCGGCGGTAGAAAAAGTAACACCCGAGTTAGCAATAATAGTTCCAACCATCGTTCCGCCACCAGCGCTGTTGATAGTAGCTGAACTACCTACATACCAAAAAACATTTTTAGCCAATCCGCCGTTTATCATTATTACACTTTTAGCTCCCGTAGGACCTGCAATTCCAACTGTAAGCCCTGAAGCGGTTTGAAAAATCCAAGTGGCATTCGGGTCACCTTGTGCATCGAGCGTCAGATTACCATTACTGATTTTAAAAGTACCACTTGCCGATTTATAAACTCCTGGAGCTAATGTCAATCCGCCTAATTCTCCGGCATTCGGATCTGAACCACCTGGTTTTGATGCAGGCGAAATACTTAAATACGCTGCATTTGCATCAAGTAATCCTTTTTGTGCAGTTGCAAATGAAGTGGCTGTTCCTGGAGCTGGAGGTGCAGTAAATATATCACCTATAACATTTCCAACATTTAAAGGAGTCTCAGTATAAATTACAAGACCATCATGAAATCCTGTAATAAGGGTTGAAGCTGCGGTTGTCCCGATACTTCCATTATTTATTACTGTGTTCAACCCTTGGTTTGTTACCCCGGCGTTTCCACCAAAAGCTCCAAACATAGCAGCAGTACCAAGATTCACGATTATTGCTGCAGGAGGCGCCAGTATAGTCGTAAATTTCCAAACATAGTCACTAGCCAATGGAGTTCCTGCTACATTTTTGGCTCCATTTGTAATTGTTGCTGTATAAACTGTCCCAATTACCAACGAATTTGTTGGGTTAAAAGAAGCTGTAGTACCTGAATAAGAAACCGTTCCTGGAATTATTGTTGTCCCCTGTTTCAAAGTAAATGTGGTTGCATTGATTGTAGAACCATCCATTATGGTATTAAAATTAGCGGTTACCGTTTGATTTAAGGCAACGCTAATCGCATTATTGATAGGATCTGTTACAGTTATCGTTGGTATTGCATCCGTTGTAAAATTCCATACATAATCTGCGACCATTGCAGTATTCAGTGAATTTTTAGCACCTGTAGTTATCGTTACAGTATATATTTTATTGGCTAATAAAGGACTTGTTGGAACAAAAGATACTGTTGACCCTGTATAGATTATTGCTCCCGCTACAACATTAACTCCTTGATTTACTTTAAAAGTTGTGCTGTTTAATGTTGATGGATTCATAGCCATATTGAATGTTGCCGAAATTGTTTTATTCAACGGCACAGCAATGGCATTATTAAGAGGATCTGTTGTAATCACTACAGGTCTCAAAAGTGTCCCTGTTGAAAATGCCCATACATACTCAACCTGCAAAAAATTACCCATTAAGTCTTTTGCCTTAGTAGTAATTCTAGCCGTATAAGTAGTGTTCTCCGCTAGCGGAAGTGTTGGCGTGAATGAGGCAGTATTTCCAGAGTAAGTAACTGTTCCTGCAATAGGAGCTGTTCCTGACACAGTAAACGTAGCTGAAGTAATCGAACTTGGATCCATTTCCTCGTTGAATGTTGCGGTAATGACTTGTCCTAATGGAACATCTAATGCGTTGCTCAAAGGAGTTGTTGATTCAACTATCGGGCATACTCCAACGACTTCTTCAAAATCATCATTTTCGCATCCGGTAATTAATGCAATACATAGTATCGCAAAGGTGAATAGTAAAATTTTAGCTTTCATTTTATTTTGTTTTAAGAATTAGAATATTTTATGAGGCAAAGGTGGTTCTACAGTACTCCAGAAATATTATACAATTGGCACCAAAACTTGTAATATTCACTCTTTTTTACTTTTTTGCTTTTATCCAAAAAAGTTGTCTCCTTTAATTATAAAAACTTAGATTTGCGACCCCATTTCAAAACATTACCCCCAAACTAATGCGATTTTATATTTTATTTTACCTACTTATGCTTTGTGCCATTCCTACTGCACAAGCTCAGCTAAAAGCAATTACAGACCAAACCGATTATCCTTTTTGGATTAATTTGCCCAATCAGGAGGTATTGGACAAAAAAGCGCCTATCATTTTATTTCTGCACGGAAAAAGTCTCTCTGGTACTAATTTGAACCGAGTAAAACGTTACGGAGTAATTCGAGCTATCGAAAGAGGAAAAGAAATACCAGCAATAGTTATTGCACCACAAGTAGCACATGGTGCTTGGAATCCAGACAAGCTTTTAAAACTTTTGGAATATGTCCAAAACAATTACAATACCGATTTATCACGGGTTTATGTATGCGGAATGAGTTTAGGCGGATACGGCACTTTTGATTTAGCCGGTAAATATCCTGATAAAATCACTGCAGCGGTAGCTATTTGCGGAGGCGGAAACACAAAAGACGCTTGCAATCTGGCTACAATTCCATTGTGGGTTATTCACGGAAACAGAGATTATATCGTCCCGCTTTCGGAATCCAAAAAAATGGTCAAGGCCATCCAAACCTGCAATCCAGATGCAAATCTCACTTTCACAATAGTTAAAGGCGGCAATCACGGCAGTGTCGAACATTATTTTAGAGAAGACAAAATCTACAACTGGATGTTGAGTCAAGCTAAATTTATTCCATAAACTATGGATTTGAGCCATAAAATAAGGCTATCTATTTTACACTGACAGCTTTTTTGTTATTAATTGAATGCGTTGGGTGAAATTATTTTTTACCACATAGAAACATAAAATTTATAGTGTTTAAAAAGATTTTGATAGTAGGTTTACTTATCACATAGGCAATTCTATGTAACCCGAGACCGAAGGGCGAACTGACGAAGTAAAAATAGACTTATTCCTATTTATTCTTATAATGATTTGCTATTAAAACTATATGTCTATGTGGTCCATTTTTCATTTTGAAAAATTACGCCCAACGGGTTAATTGATTATAGTTCTAACAATCAAATTCGTCTTAGTCTTGCTGAACTGTAACTGCACATTTTCAAAACAAAACATAAAAGCCTGATTATCTGCATATAAAATCGATATCCTACAAGTTTACCTAACCAATTTCAATTGCATTTCATAGATAAATGACGTAAATTCAACTGTTTAAATTTAAAGATATTTACCTATGAAACAATCACTTACAATAGCAAGCTTCCTAATTCTAATATTTACTCTGACAAACAGCTGTCAGAAAGAAGATTTACAAACAGATCCTCCCCTATCTGAAATAACAGCCAAGAATTCGACCCAAAAACCGGTCTCCCAATCCGGTTACAGTTTAGACCCCAACCCCACACAACTCCAGGTATATGGTGTTTGGCATGCCGGAAACGACTATTGCACTTGGAGTACAGTCCGAAACATGACCGATTTTGACTTGAAAAACCATTGGGTTATTGATCGTGGCGATGGTAATCCGTCTGTAAATCTGGTTATTTTGAGTTTTGTAAACCCTTTAAAACTGTTGAACAATACCTCAATTGACACCCCCCTCAACGGAATTCCAATAGGCATGAACTCTGATATTGTCAATTATTTCAAGATCCGTGGCATCAGAGTTATGCTTTCGATTGGAGGAATAACATACACCAAAGACTGGAATACCGCACTAACACAAAATGCGACTCAACTCGGGAAGAATGCCGCCATAGTCGCCAAAGCCCTTGGCGTGGGCATTGAAATCGATTATGAAGAAAGCAGCAGCCCCAATCTTGTCGGATTACAGAATTTTATAACCGCCTATCGACAAGAATTGCCTTATGATGCATCGGGAAATAATCATGCCGCCCGACTCACCATCGATTTGGCCGCAGGTGACCGCTGGCTGATTGGCATTTGTGCAAAAGCAACAACTGATTGGCTTAGACCTGA
The DNA here is from genome assembly GCF_035760125.1 of Flavobacterium sp. Taxonomy (GTDB): domain Bacteria; phylum Bacteroidota; class Bacteroidia; order Flavobacteriales; family Flavobacteriaceae; genus Flavobacterium. Next base: position 3,221 of record NZ_DASTTN010000009.1, on the reverse strand, counting down.
CCTTTCCGTTCTCGATTATGCCAATGCCATGGTTCCGTCGCGTCAGCCATCAGCCTCGGAAGCCATTACAAACTGGGATGAACATATTGACGGAAAACCCCAATATGTGCCCAAAATCCCTCCATTGGCTCCTTGCAAATTCACAGGTTCGCTTTACATGTCAGGTAGTCAAATAATACCGGAATGCAATAATTTCACCTCCTCAATTACTTACCTGGACAGAGATTACGTTACGCGAATAATGCCCAATGGTGCAGGAACTACCTCAGGAATGCTAGGTTATATGTTTTGGGCGGCCGAATGTAATTCAACCAGACAGGTTTGCACCACAGACTGCAAAGGCGGCATCGGAGAAGGTGCAAAATTTTTCAACATTCCAATTCCCATGACGGCACTCCGACAAAATTGAACTAATCTGATAAGTTGAGCAAATTTCTAAAACTACAAAAGGCAACCATATTTGGTTGCCTTTTTGTTATTTCAAAATCTCTTTCAGCTCTTCTAAGCTTACTTTTTTCTGTTCTCCAGAAACTAAGTCTTTTAAACTATATTGATTGTCATTCATTTCCTCTTCACCCACGATTACTGCATAAGGAATGAATCGTTTATCGGCGTGTTGGAATTGTTTGGCTACTTTGGCATTATCAGGATATAATTCTACTTTGATTCCTGAGGCACGCAATTCTTTTATAGCTTTCATCGAATAGAATGCTTCTTTCTCACCGTAATTAATGAACAAAGCTTTAGACGTAGAAGTTACCGCTTCCGGGAACAATCCTAACTCTTCGACCACCAAATAAATTCGGTCAAGTCCAAAAGAGATTCCTACTCCACTCATATTTTTCAAACCAAAAATACCGGTCAAATCATCGTAGCGTCCACCACCACCGATGGAACCCATAGAAACCGTTTTTGGAGCAGCCACTTCAAAAATAGCTCCTGTATAATAATTCAATCCTCTTGCCAATGTTACATCAAGATCCAAACTAGCCGTTGACAATCCTAAATTGATAACATTGTCACAAATGAAACGTAGCTCTTCAACACCTTTCATCCCTTCGGCTGATGCAGAAAGCAAAACAGACAATTTCTCGATTTTCTCAGATATGGTTCCCGTAAAATTGAATAATGGTTGGACTTTGGCAATCGCTTCCTCGTCAATTCCTTTTTCAATCATTTCTTTCTTTACGCCATCCTCACCTATTTTATCAAGTTTGTCTAGGGCTACCGTAAAGTCAATCAGTTTATCCGATGCGCCAATAACTTCAGCAATTCCAGAAAGTATTTTTCGGTTATTGATTTTAATCGTTACTCCTGCTAAACCTAATGCAGTAAAAACAGAATCGTACAATTGTACCAACTCTACTTCTTGCCACAAAGATTTAGACCCCACAACATCGGCATCACATTGAAAAAATTCTCTGAAACGTCCTTTCTGAGGACGATCGGCACGCCAAACTGGTTGGATTTGGTATCTTTTGAACGGAAACTCGATTTCGTTTTGGTGTTGTACCACATAACGTGCAAACGGAACAGTCAAGTCATAACGCAAGGCTTTCTCCGAAATACTGGATGTTAATCGTGTACTGTCTTTGGCTTCCAGGTGAGTTTCATTGGCTTTTGCCAAAAAATCACCCGAGTTTAATATCTTAAAAATCAATCGGTCACCTTCTTCTCCGTATTTCCCCATTAAGGTTTCGGAATTTTCAAATGAAGGAGTTTCTATAGGTTGGAATCCAAATTTCTCGAAATTACTTTTTATGATTTGGATAATGTATTGTCTTTTTGCCACCTCAGCAGGTGAAAAATCTCTGGTTCCTTTTGGAATACTCGGTTTTGATGCCATTTTTTAATTTTAGATTTTAGATTTCAGATTTTAGATTTCAGATTCAAGTAAAACTTTCTTAATCGAAAACATAATCCTCTATATCACTCTGCAAATATCTTACTTTTAAAATAATTCCGTTTGAAAAATTTGTGATTTAATTTAATGCTTCTTTAATAACGGAATGCCCTAGCCCAGATAGAAGCGATATCCTTTTATGCCGGGGTTCGGCATAAAAGATATAGCGGATAGCTGGAAATAGCTCCTTACAACTATTTAGGCTAATTTCTCAAATGATATTTGTAACAAAAATTGTATTTTAGTGTCAAACGACTATGATGCTAAAATTATTCAAAGAAAATATCCGAATCGCATTTGGTTCCATTCGAACTCAATTGTTGCGAACCATTTTGACGGTAATGATTATTGCCATTGGTATAACTGCCTTAGTTGGAATCCTAACCGTTGTTGCGGCGCTGGAGAACACTTTATCCTCCGATTTTGCTTCGATGGGAGCCAATACTTTCAACATTAATCAATACGAAAATACCTCTCGAAGACGCGGTGGCGGGGAACGCGAAATCATAAATCCTATTATTTCCTATCCCGAGGCGGTTGCTTTCAAGAATAAATACAATTACCCATTGACCGAAACGTCTCTATCTTTTACCGCGACATCGATAGCCGAAGTTAGATACGAAGCCCTAAAAACTGATCCCGAAATAAATGTTTTGGGTGTTGATGAGCATTTTTTGACCAACTCGGGACTTGAAACCGATATGGGGCGAAACTTTACCAATTTTGACATTTCCAACAATACTTATACTTGCGTGGTAGGTTCCGATTTTAAAAAAGGAATTCTAAAAGATGTAAACCCCATTGGCAAAATTCTTTCGATAAGAGGGGCAAAATTTAAAGTAATCGGTATCCTAAAAGAAAAAGGATCCACCTTTGGGAATAGCCAGGATTTAAGGATTTTAATTCCCATACAAGTTGCCCGTTCCTTATTTACTGCTCCCAACATCAACTATACTTTGAGTGTTATGGTTGGCAAAAAAGAACTATTGGACCAAGCTATTGACAACGCCAACAGCACTATGCGCAGAGTCCGAAAACTAAGCCCTATAAAAGACAATAATTTTGCCTTAGTACGAAGCGATGATTTGATTAACAGAATCCTAAGCATCACCAAATATCTTGGCCTTGCATCGTGGCTCATCGGGATTATCACCATACTTGGGTCGTCTATTGCCTTGATGAATATTATGATTGTTTCGGTAACCGAACGTACCCGTGAAATTGGAGTCCGAAAAGCATTGGGAGCAAAAAAAACAACCATTGCCTTTCAGTTTTTTATAGAAACCTTACTGATTGGGCAATTAGGTGGTTTGGTCGG
>NZ_DASTTN010000008.1:0-5517 GCF_035760125.1 Flavobacterium sp. | reverse complement strand
TGCCATTAGGAATTGCTTTAGGACTTCCTTCATCGGCATTGATAGCTATATTCCCAGCCGTAAACAGTGACTTTGTTTTACCAGGATATCCAACATTATTGGCAGCTATAAATTTCGATAGAACAGGAAGTACCAAAATAGGAAGTTATGTAGTTAATCATAGTTTCAATTTGCCTGGAATAGTCGCCATTGGTGTAGCAATCGCAGTTGGTTTTTTATTGGGTTCGTTTTTATTGTAAATTTTTAAAATTAAATAATTATGAAAAAATATTTTATTTATTTAATGGTTGGACTTTTGCCAGTTATTGCATTTGCTCAAGTAGAACAGGTGGAAAAACAAACTAATGAAGGAGATTTTTTTATACCAGATTCGCTAAAATCGTTGATACCAGTTACAAAACAATCTTTGTTAAGGGATGTTGATGTGATTTTTAATTCACGTATGGCTTACAATAGTAATTTTATGGATGGCAGTCATACGCTATCAGAGTTTAATGTAAACCAACTTCGATTTGAAGTGAAAGGAAAAATACATGATAAAGTGTATTTTAGATTTCGTAACAGATACACTAGAGAGCCAATTCCTGGAGATTTGGATAACATTAGCAGATCAGTCGATCTCGCCTTTATAAGGATAGATTTATCACCAAAAACCAAATTCTCTTTTGGTAAACTATGTGCTGATTGGGGAGGCTTTGAATTTGATTTTAATCCAATCGATATCTTGACTTATAATGACGTGATAGAGTATGCAGATAATTTTTTAGTGGGAGCTGGGATATCTCATGATTTTGCTGATGGTAAAAACTCACTTTCTTTTCAAGTATTAAATTCTAGAACCAAAACCTATGAAGAGCAGTATGGAAGCTCTGCACCACCAAACATACATCCTTCTGAATATCCATTAGCAATGGTAGCTAACTGGCGAGGAAGTTTTTTTGATGGTAAATTTGAAACCACTTATAGCTATAGTTTCTTCAACGAAGCACAAGGAGCACACATGAACTATTTTGCACTTGGAAATAAGTTTAAAGCAAAGAATTTTGTTTTGTATTATGATTTTCAATACAGTGATGAAGGCCTTGATCGTAAAGGAATTGTTTCAAGTATTATTAGCAGTCAATATCAATATGCAGCACAAAACGCTCTTTATGTGGAAAACTGGATAAGAGCAGAGTATTTAGTGAGTCCTAAGATTAATTTGCTTTTAACAGTGATGAATAGTAATCATTCATGGAAAGACAATCCGGATCCAAATGGTAGTTCAAAATTATCTACGAGTTATGGACTTATTCCAACTGTTCAATACATGCCTTTCAAAGATATGAACATAAAATTTTATGTGGCTTATACTGCTAGAAAGTACAATTATACTAGCTATGCTGAAAATGCATTTGGTGTCAAAGATTATACGACGGGTCTTTTAGGCTTTGGATTTATTGCTCCATTATTGATTTTATAAATTGTCGGACATATATTTAAAAGCAAAAAACCCAATCGCCGAGGAGATTGGGTTTTTTTATAAGTAAGTAATTCTAAATTGAGTTTATATAACGTTTATTTTACTTTATTAAGTACTGCTTTGAAAGCTTCAGGGTGATTCATCGCTAAATCTGCAAGAACTTTACGGTTCAATTCGATTCCGTTAGATTTTACTTTACCCATGAATTGAGAATAAGACATTCCTTCCAATCTAGCTCCAGCGTTAATACGTTGAATCCATAATGAACGGAAATTTCTTTTATTCACTTTTCTGTCACGGTATGCATAGCACATTGCTTTTTCTACCGCGTTCTTTGCAACTGTCCAAACGTTTTTACGTCTACCAAAGAAACCTTTGGCTTGCTTCATTATTTTTTTTCTTCTTGCTCTTTTAGCAACTGAATTTACCGATCTTGGCATAATTTTATTGTTTTTTTTTAGCAGGCGTCCTGAATTTAATAAAAGGAACTTATGGCCATACTCCAAGGTTATTAAATTTGTTTTAACCTAAAGAATTATTAGATAATTCTTAATTGTTGTTTGATGCTTTTCATATCTGTAGAGTGAACTAGCGCTGAGTGAGTCAAAGCTAATTTACGTTTTTTAGATTTTTTAGTCAAGATGTGACTTTTAAAAGCATGCTTTCTTTTAATCTTTCCAGAACCAGTAACTTTGAAACGTTTCTTGGCGCTAGATTTGGTTTTCATTTTAGGCATTTTTTCCTAGTGTTTTAATTTATTATTACTTACTTATATTTAGATCTAAAAATTTAAAAGCCAGTTCGTGACTCTTAATTTTTAAGACTTATTTCTTTTTCTTAGGAGCAATAAACATAATCATTCTCTTTCCTTCAAGAATTGGCATTGCTTCAACTTTTCCGAATTCTTCTAAGTCAGTAGCCAATCTCAATAGTAAGATTTGCCCTTGGTCTTTATAGATAATTGAACGCCCTTTAAAGAATACAAAAGCCTTTAATTTAGCTCCTTCTTTTAAGAATTTTTCAGCATTCTTTCTCTTAAATTCGTAATCATGCTCATCCGTTTGAGGACCAAAACGTATTTCTTTTACTACTACTTGAGTAGATTTCGCTTTTAGAGCCTTATCACGTTTCTTTTGTTCGTAAACAAATTTCTTGTAATCCATGATTTTACAAACCGGTGGCTCTGCGTTTGGAGAAATCTCAACTAAATCCAATTCAAATTGGTCAGCTAATCTTAAAGCTTCTGCAAGTTTAAAAACTCCAGGCTCTATGTTTTCACCCACAAGTCTTACTTCTTGTACACCGCGAATAAAATTATTTATTCTGTGTGCATCCTTTTTTTCTACGCGAGGTTGGTAACCTCTGTTGCTTCTTATTGCTATGACTTTATAATTTAAGTTAAACTGTAAATACTTTTAATGTTTTTTTGATTTCCTCGTCAACAATCGAAGCAAATTCTTCTATTGTTACGCTGATATTGCCTTTTCCTTCTTGACCATGACGGCGTATAGAAATGGTTCCGTTTTTCTCTTCTTCCTCACCAACAATCAGCATAAACGGGATTTTCTGCATTTCTGCATCTCTAATTTTCTTTCCTATCGTCTCGCTTCTGTTGTCAATTAGGGCGCGAATTTCGTGATTTTCTAGCAGATTTAAAACTTTTTTAGCATAATTTTCATATTTCTCACTCAAAGACAGTATAATTGCCTGCTCAGGCATTAACCAAAGTGGGAAATTTCCTGCTGTGTGTTCTAATAAAATTGCAATAAAACGTTCCATAGATCCAAAAGGTGCTCTGTGGATCATCACGGGTCTATGTAGTTCATTGTCAGATCCTTTGTAAGTCAATTCAAAACGTTCCGGTAAATTGTAATCTACCTGAATCGTCCCTAACTGCCATTGTCTGCCTAAAGCATCCTTTACCATAAAATCCAGTTTTGGACCGTAGAAAGCAGCCTCTCCGTATTCTACAACAGTATTTAATCCTTTGTCTGCTGCTGCATTGATGATTGCATTTTCTGCTTTTTCCCAATTTTCATCAGAACCAATATATTTATCTCTGTTTACTTGATCTCTCAAAGAGATTTGAGCAGTAAAGTTCTCGAATCCTAATGAACCAAATACATAAAGTACTAAGTCGATTACTTTTTTAAACTCTTCGTCCAATTGTTCTGGAGTACAGAAAATATGGGCATCATCTTGAGTAAATCCTCTTACACGAGTTAAACCATGTAATTCACCACTTTGTTCGTATCTGTAAACGGTTCCAAATTCAGCATAACGCTTTGGTAAATCTTTATATGACCAAGGTCTTACATTGTAGATTTCACAGTGATGAGGGCAGTTCATCGGTTTCAATAAAAACTCTTCTCCTTCGGCAGGGGTATTGATAGGTTGAAAACTGTCAGCTCCGTATTTGGCATAATGTCCAGAAGTTACATACAACTCTTTTTGACCAATATGAGGAGTCACAACTTGTTCGTAACCTGCTTTTTTTTGTGCTTTTTTCAAAAATTGTTCCAAACGATCTCTCAAAGCAGCTCCTTTTGGCAACCATAACGGCAAACCTTGACCTACTTTTTGAGAAAAAGCGAACAATTCCAATTCTTTTCCTAATTTTCTGTGGTCGCGACGTTTCGCTTCTTCAAGTAATTCCAGGTATTCTGTTAAATCTTTTTGTTTTGGAAATGAAGTTCCGTAAACACGAGTTAATTGCTTATTTTTTTCATCACCTCTCCAGTAAGCGCCAGCAACACTCATTACTTTCATTGCTTTGATAATTCCTGTATTCGGAATATGTCCACCACGACATAAATCAGTAAAAGTTGAATGATCACAAAAAGTGATAGTTCCGTCTTCAAGATTCGTAATCAGTTCTGTTTTGTAAACATTGTCTTTGTACATTTCCAATGCTTCTGCTTTAGTAACAGGACGCATTTTGAATTCATGCTTTTCTCTTGAAATCTCAAGAACGCGGTCTTCAATTTTCTTAAAGTCGGCCTCAGTAATCTTTTGGTCTTCAAAATCAACGTCATAGTAAAAACCATTAGAAATTGCAGGTCCTAGAGTTAATTTTGCTCCAGGGTACATTTCTTCTAGAACTTGCGCCATAACGTGTGATGTTGAATGCCAAAAAGCTTTCTTGCCATCTGCATCATTCCAAGTATATAATGTAAGACTGCCGTCGGTCGTCAGTGGTGTAGATGTTTCAATAGTTGTACCATTAAAAGATGCCGAAATTACATTTCTGGCAAATCCTTCGCTAATGCTTTTTGCAACATCCATCGGAGTTACTCCTGGAGCAAACTCTCTAACTGACCCGTCGGGCAAAGTAATCTTAATCATTGTTTTTTATATTTTAAGATTGCAAATATAAAGTATTAGCAAAACACATACAATAGGTATATAAGGTTTGTTCTATATATAAGTATAAAATGCAATTAGATGTTGTTGTAAAAGAAGAATACCAATGTTGAGGAGCCATTTCCCGCTATCCGCTATAATCTTACTAAGCCGAACCCCGGCTTATAAGGATTTCCGCTGCTATCGGGGCTAGGGTATGGGTTTTCATAAGAAAGGAAGTGAAAAATCCACACCTTTATATAGGAGACGAAAATGCAAAAGGAAATCCGATCCTTATATATAGGAGATGTGGTTTGAAAAGAAAAGATCCACAGAAACCCGTCTTCTCTGTATTTGGTTTAAGCCTCGGTAATACCAAAACAAACCAAAAAGCAACAAAAGCGATTGAATTATCAGAAATGGCCTATTGAGATTTTCAAATCGATAAAAAAGGTGATCTGTAAATTTCAATATATCAATGTGTTAAAAAATAAATGTAAAATTAAAGTAAAATAAATGTAAAAAGCCATTGTTTAGACGAATAAAGACGCTACTTTTGCACCCGCAACGATGCAGACGTTCATAGAAATCCTGACAAGCCCGACGAAATCCAGACGAAAATTTATTTTCAAAAAAAGATTAGAAAAAGCTTGTGAGATTCGAAAACGTAAGCTATTTTTGCACCCCGCAAAACGCGTAACGTTCCTTGAAAG
>NZ_DASTTN010000007.1:0-17737 GCF_035760125.1 Flavobacterium sp. | reverse complement strand
GCTTAAAGGGAACAATGATTTATTGTCCTTAACGCAACCTCAAGCCATCAAAGCAGTGCACGCTGCTTATTTTGAGGCAGGAGCAGACATTGTGGAAACCAATACTTTCTCAGGAACTACCATCGGAATGGCGGATTATTACCTGGAAGAATATGTTTATGAATTGAACTATGAATCGGCAAAAATTGCCCGTGAAGTAGCCGATGAATTCACTGCCAAAAATCCAAACCAACCTCGTTTTGTTGCTGGTTCAATTGGTCCAACAAACCGTACGGCAAGTATGTCTCCTGATGTAAACGATCCAGGATACAGAGCTGTAACTTTTGATGATTTGCGCATTGCTTACAAACAACAAGTTGAAGCTTTAATGGATGGCGGTTGTGATTTACTTTTGGTGGAAACCATTTTCGACACGCTAAATGCCAAAGCAGCACTTTTTGCCATCGAAGAAGTGAAAGAAGAACGCAATCTTGATATTCCAATAATGGTTTCAGGAACGATAACGGATGCTTCGGGAAGAACACTTTCTGGACAAACGGTAGAAGCCTTTTTGGTTTCGGTTTCGCATATTCCGTTGTTGAGCGTGGGATTCAATTGTGCCCTTGGTGCCGACTTATTAAAACCTTATTTGCAAACATTGTCTCAAAACACTTCTTTCAACGTGTCGGCGCATCCAAATGCAGGATTGCCAAACGCCTTTGGAGAATACGATGAAACACCAGAGCAAATGCAAGCTTTCATCAAGGAATATTTAGACGATAATTTAATAAACATCATAGGCGGTTGTTGTGGTACGACTCCAGGACATATCAAGTTGATTGCTGATATTGCCAAGGATTATAAACCAAGAGTTTCGACGGCGGTGATGTAATCTTGTGGATGTAATTCGACTGCACCTAATTTTTTTTTGAAAAGAATAAATGATAAAAGAAGATGTAAGAATAGATAGAAAAACGAATTGGGTAAAGGTGATTATCTTCTTTATTTTGATTGGTCTGTTAGGATATTCAATGTATAACAATGGTATTCAACAGGATAATTATAGAAAATCTTTTAAAGGAGAAACAATTGCATTGACTACTAGAATAAAGAAGTCAGGAAAGTGGAGGGAATTGAGATATTATTTTTACACAGATCAAAAGATTTTATCAGGGAGAAAAACTAGGCATTATGAGGGGAATGAAGATGAATTAATAAATAAGTTTTTTAAAGTAAAATATAATTTGAAAGATCCTCAAGAAAACTATATAGTTTTAGAAGAAGAATTAGAACCAGATTCTCTAACATTAGTTAAAGCAGGTTTTACTAGAACGAAATATTATATCTATGATGTTGCTGTGTCATCTAAATATATAGAGAAGTCAAAATGGAAATGATTTTTTAATTGAAGAATAAAATTGAAATTTTCAGAAAATATAAATTTATTACGAAACCGATTGCCGCGTGAGGGATAGCAGTGGAAAGCCCACAGACCAATGGAGTGATAACGAAATTGATCGAGGACTTGAAACGAATAGCCCGACCCTTTGGGACACGCCCAAATAAAGTTGAAATTAAAAATAAATATAGCTACAGTTTTTTTGACCGTAGATTAAAATAATAAAAAACTCAGAACCTAAGTCATTTAGGAACTTGGTAACTCAAAATAAAAAAATGGGACACAATAAACATAGAAGAAACCTTGTATTATCGGGATTGGAACCTTTAATCATTACGCCAGAGAGCGTATTTGTGAATGTTGGAGAACGTACCAATGTAACAGGTTCCAGAAAGTTCCTTCGATTGATCAAGGAGGAAAAATATGAGGAAGCACTCGATATTGCAAGACAGCAGGTAGAAGGAGGGGCGCAAATCATCGATATCAATATGGATGAGGGAATGCTTGATGGCGTTTATGCGATGACCAAATTCTTGAATTTGATTGCTGCTGAGCCGGATATTTCTCGTGTGCCCATTATGATTGACAGTTCGAAATGGGAAATCATTGAGGCTGGTTTGAAAGTCGTGCAGGGAAAATGTGTAGTAAACTCGATTTCGTTAAAAGAAGGAGAAGAAGCATTTATTCACCACGCCAAATTAATCAAACGTTACGGTGCTGCTGTGATTGTAATGGCTTTTGATGAGGTTGGACAAGCTGATAATTACGACCGTAGAGTAGAAATTTGTCAGCGTTCGTATGATATTTTGGTAAACAAAGTAGATTTTCCTCCTCAGGATATCATCTTCGATTTGAATATATTCCCCGTAGCGACAGGTATGGAGGAACACCGCTTGAATGCTTTGGATTTCTTTAGGGGAACCAAATGGGTTCGCGAAAATTTACCGCATGCGCACATTAGTGGTGGTGTGAGTAACGTTTCGTTTTCGTTTAGAGGAAATGATGTGGTGAGAGAAGCGATGCACTCAGTTTTCTTATATCACGCCATTAAAAACGGAATGACAATGGGAATTGTAAATCCTGAGATGCTGTCGATTTATGATGAGATTCCAAAAGATTTATTGGAACACGTAGAAGATGTGATTTTGGACAGACGCGACGATGCTACAGAGCGTTTATTGGATTTTGCAGAAAATGTAAAAGACGATGTAAAGAGCAACGAAAAAGCGGTTCAAGAATGGCGTTCGGGAACGGTTCAGGAAAGAATCACGCATTCCTTGGTAAAAGGTGTGGATGAATTTATAGAAATTGATGTTGAGGAAGCCCGATTGGCAGCTACAAAACCGATTGAAGTTATCGAAATCAATTTGATGACGGGAATGAATGTCGTGGGAGATTTGTTTGGTTCAGGAAAAATGTTTTTGCCACAAGTGGTAAAATCGGCTCGTGTAATGAAAAAAGCGGTAGCTTATTTATTGCCTTTTATTGAAGCGGCTAAACAGGTAGGCGATAAATCAGGGAATGGAAAAATCTTGATGGCGACCGTAAAAGGTGATGTACACGACATTGGGAAAAATATTGTTTCGGTGGTATTGGCCTGTAATAATTATGAGATCGTAGATTTGGGTGTTATGGTGCCTCCCGAAAAAATTATTGCGGCGGCTATCGAACACAACGTAGATATTATTGGATTGAGCGGATTAATCACGCCGTCTTTGGACGAAATGGTTTACTTGGCTAAAGAATTAGACAAACGTGATATAAAAATTCCGGTAATGATTGGTGGTGCAACGACTTCGCGCGCACATACTGCCGTGAAAATTGCCCCTCAATACAGACAAACGGTGATTCACGTAAACGATGCGTCGAGAGCTGTAACTGTTGCAGGAAATTTATTGGATCACAACAGAAAAATTTATGCTAGCGACATTAGAGCCGAATACGATGCGTTTAGAGAAACATTCTTGAACCGTTCGCGTGACAAGAATTTCTTGACGATTGAGCAAGCGCGTAAAAATAAATTACAATTGGATTGGAGACATTTCGAACCTGTAAAACCAAAAGTTATTGGCGAGCAAATTGTTGAAGTGGATTTGGATGTATTGGTTCCATATATTGACTGGACTCCGTTTTTTAGGACTTGGGAATTGTTCGGAAAATATCCAGCGATTTTGACGGATGAAGTTGTGGGTGAACAAGCCACTTCTGTTTTTGCGGATGCTCAAGCAATGTTGGAAGTAATTTTGAAAGAGAAAAAATTACAAGCGAAAGGAATCTACGGAATTTTCCCTGCGAACCAAATCAATGATGATGATATTGAATTGAGTGATGAAAACGGAAAACCATTACAGACATTCTTGACTTTGCGTCAGCAGTCACAAAAAACTAAAGGAGCTCCAAATATTGCATTAGCCGATTTTATTGCTCCAAAAGAGAGCGGTAAAGTAGATTATATGGGAGCATTTTGTGTAACCACTGGTTTTGGCGTTGACGAATGGGCAGCTGAATTCGAAAAGGATTTGGACGATTACAATTCGATTATGGTCAAAGCTTTGGCTGATCGATTTGCAGAAGCTTTCGCAGAATATTTACACGAAAAAATCCGTAAAGAAATTTGGGGTTATGCAGCCGATGAGGTTTTGAGCAAAGAAGCACTTATTGAAGAAGATTATAAAGGAATTCGTCCAGCACCGGGTTACCCTGCTTGTCCAGATCACTTGGAAAAACCGACTATTTGGAAACTGCTGAATGTGGAGCAAGAAATTGGAGTGACCTTGACCGAAAGTATGGCAATGTGGCCGGCTTCTTCGGTTTCGGGATACTATTTTGGAAATCCAGAAAGTAAGTATTTCGGTCTTGGAAAAATAAAAGAAGACCAAGTGATTGATTACGCCAAAAGAAGAAGCGTTTCAACCGATGTTGCCAAGAAATGGTTGAATCCAAATATTGCAGATTAAAACATAGTCATAAAGTCAAAAGTTATAAAGTCTCAAAGGACTTGACTTTCGACTTTCGACATTCAAACTTTAAGACTTAAGATGAAAGTAACAGAACATATAGAAAAAGCCAAAGGAGAAACATTATTCTCTTTCGAAATTATTCCGCCACAAAAAGGTAAAAGCATTCAGGAATTATACGATAATATTGATCCTTTGATGGAATTCAAACCGCCATTTATAGATGTAACAACTTCTCGTGAAGAGTATATTTATATTGATAAGGGCAACGGATTATTGGATAAAAAACTAACGAGAATGCGCCCGGGAACGTTGGGAATTTGTGCTTCTATAAAACACAAATATAATGTGGATACTGTGCCACATTTGCTTTGCGGAGGTTTTACCAAAGAAGAAACAGAGTATATGTTGGTGGATTGTCATTACCTGGGAATCAATAACGTGATGGCACTTCGAGGAGATGCGATGAAAGACGAACAATCTTTTGTGCCTAAAGTAGGTGGGAATAATTTTGCAGTCGATTTGGTTACCCAAATCAATCAATTGAATTGCGGAAAATATTTGCACGATGTCATGGACGTTGATAACAAAGCCGATTTTTGCATTGGAGTGGCTGGTTATCCGGAGAAGCATTTAGAATCTCCTTCTTTGATGTCGGATTTGAAAAGGCTGAAAGAAAAAGTAGATGCTGGTGCGGATTATGTGGTAACTCAAATGTTTTTTGAGAACGCTAAATATTTTGAGTTTGTTGCCAAAGCAAGGGAGATGGGAATCACTGTTCCAATTATTCCAGGAATAAAGCCAATTGCGGTTCAAAAACATTTACAAATTTTGCCTCAAATTTTCCGTATCGATTTACCGGAAGATTTAATAAGTGCAGTTGATAAATGCAAGAACAATGCCGAAATACGCCAAGTAGGTATCGAGTGGGCTATCCAACAATCAATAGAATTGAAAGCAGCGGGAGTTCCTGTGTTGCATTATTATTCTATGGGAAAATCAGAAAATATCAGACAGATAGCTAGTCAAGTTTTTTAGTTTTTATAACTGTTAAGGATAACTGGAGAGGCGTTGCATTGCAACGTCTCTCTTTATTTTAATAGATAAGGTTTTAATTTTCATCGACTGATATCGCCGACTGGTATAAGATTTTTGAAGAACATTTTATTATAGGGTAGTTTTACTTTACTAAAACAGCCTATTTTGAATTTTAAATACCTCTTCTCATTGCTAGTTAGTATTTTTTTCTTTTCTGAAGGAAATGCCCAATTGTGCACAGGTAGTTTGGGTGATCCTGTTGTTAAATTAGATTTTGGTTCAGGAACATCGACACACGGATCTGCTTTAGGAACGGGAATTACAAGTTATGCTTGGACAACGGCAAACTTTCCTAGTGATGGTTCTTACACTGTCGAAAGCACCACAAATACTCCCGGCACTTGGTGGACAACTACCGATCATACAGGCGGCGGCTATATGATGGTGGTGAATGCCAGTTTCTCCACAACCGATTATTTTTATAAAAACACGGTTTCGGGCTTGTGTGCAGGTACTACTTATGAGTTTGCCGCTTGGATTATGAATCTTTTAAGGAGTCAAGACAATAGTCCGCCCAATATTACTTTTACAATTGAAGATACGAGCGGTACTATTTTGGGAACATATAGTACAGGAAATATCGGGTTATCAAGTAGTGCAACTTGGAAGCAATATGGATTCTTTTTCACTACTCCATCTGGGGTTTCAACGGTTGTTATTCGAATGCGAAATAATAAAGCAGGTGCCGCTCCAGGTAATGATATTGCTCTGGATGACATTACTTTTAGAGCCTGTGGGCCTACCGTCACTTCAGAAATTGTAGATGAGTCGGTAACTAATCTGGAAGTATGCGAAAACGAATCAAAATCAATAACACTTAGTGGGTCTGTTTCGTCTTCTGCTTACACAACGGTTGGTTATCAATGGCAAAACAGCACTGATGGAGGAATAACTTGGTCTGATATTTCGGGAGCAAATAAAGCAACTTATAGTTTTGTCTCGGGTGCTGTGGGCACTTATAAATACCGATTGGCAACTGCAGATAGTTCTAATATTAGCTCGAGCAATTGTCGTGTCTTTTCTAACGAAATAACCATCAATGTAAAATCAGGACCAATTCAACCTACAGTAGAAACGACACAGCCGAATTGTGATGTGCCTTCGGGAACAATTACAGTAACAGCTCCAATAGGACTTTTGTATAGTGTAGACGGTGTTAATTATCAATCATCTATGATTTTTTCAGGTTTAGCTGGTGGTGATTATAAGGTTACTTCTAAAAGTTCTATTTGCGTTTCGAGTCCAGTTATAGCTCACATTAATTTAGTGGCAGTTTCTAGCGCAACACCAACAATAGACATTATCCAACCCGTAATTTGTAATAATCCATACGGTACTATTACGGTTACCAGTTTGGATGCTGAGTATAGTTTTGACAATGGTTTGACTTGGCAAGCCAGTAATGTTAAAACTGGATTTGTCCCGGGTGATTATTTAGTCAAAACACGAAATAGTAATTTATGTGAAACCACACCAATTACCGCAACAATTAATATCCCGCCAGGTTATCCACCAACGCCAACTGTAAGTGTTACTCAGCCAGATTGTACTACACCAACAGGAGTCATAACAGTTTCGGATAATGCATCATCGTATAGTTTTGATAACGGAGCCAATTGGACTACAGCAAATTCAAAAACCAATTTAAATCCTGCAACTTATAAGGTGCTTATCAAAAATGCTTTGGGATGTGTTTCGCTATTGGCAAATGCTGCAGAAATCAAAGCTTTTGTAAATATCGAACCGCTTCCAGTTGCAACAACACCGCAAACTTTTTGTGTCCAACAAAATGCCACTATCAATGATGTTGACATAACTGGAACAAATATTAAATGGTATGATGCTTCCACAAATGGAAATCTGTTGACCAGTACAGCAATACTGCAAAGCAAAACGTATTATGCTTCACAAACAGTCACTACTTGCGAAAGTTTACGTGTTCCAGTAGCAATAAATGTTCAAAATACTCCGGCACCAACTGGTGATGCTTTGCAGAGTTTTTGCACCACACAAAAAGCAACTATTGCGAGTTTGGTTGTTACTGGAACAAATGTTATTTGGTATGACAGTGCAACAAACGGTACGGTTTTGCCAAGTACAATAGCTCTGGTAAATGGCGTGACTTATTTTGCAGCCCAAACGGTAAATGGTTGTGAAAGTGTTAATAGGTTGGCGGTTTTGACAGCTATAGTTACCCCAAGTTTACCAGTAAATGATGTTGCTGATTTTATTTGTGACAATGCAAATGATGGTTCTCAGCTAGTGGATTTAACACTGTATAATTCAAAAATGGCGACCTGTAGCGCTTGTGTTTTTAAGTATTACACATCATTGTCCGGAGCAGAAAACCAAATGACAACGGAACAAATTACAGTATCGACAAACTATAATTTGTTATTTGGAACTACAGTGATTTATGCGAGAATTGATTCTAATGATAAATGTTATCAAGTGGGCATATTGAGTTTGACATTGGTAAGCGAGCCAATACTTTCAGTTCCTGATAGTATTCCTGTTTGTGAAAATAATTCGGTTACTATAAGTGCGGGTTCGGGCTTTGATAGTTATTTATGGTCAACTTTGGAAACGAGCTCTTCGATAACAGTGCCGAATGCAGGGGCTTATTCAGTAACTGTAACCCAAAATCACGGAAATACGGTTTGTTCAACTACCAAGAACTTTACGGTTGTGTTGTCGAATGTTGCTGTAATTTCGACAGAAATTCAAGACTGGACGGATAACGAAAATGTTATTGTAGTAACTGTTTCCAGTTCAAGTGTAGGGAATTATGAGTACTCAATTGACGGTATTACCTATCAGGACAGCAATACATTCTCTGAATTGACAAGTGGCGATTATATAGTTTATGTTCGAGATAAAAATGGCTGTGGAATTGCGAATCAGGAAGTTTTTATTTTGAATTATCCAAAGTTTTTTACGCCAAATGCCGACGGATATAATGACACATGGGCGGTTCGATTTTCTGAATCAGAACCAAAACTGATGGTCAAAATATTTGACCGTTATGGAAAATTTATTAAGGAATTAAATGCCATATCCGCTTGGGACGGAACTTATAACGGACACGAATTGCCCTCTACAGATTATTGGTTTGTGGTAACTAGGGAGAATGGTAAAGTATATAAAGGTCATTTTGCAATGAAAAGATAAAAAAATATTTTAGGCAAACAATTCAATTTTTTTTAAAAGAATTGGATTGCTTATATTAATTAGAGTTGTTATTTGTTGTGAATTGCCATTGGTTTATTCCAATGGCAATTCTTTTTTTAATAATCATAATTATTTCATATTGTTTTGTAAGCCGAATAGGGATAATTTATTACATTCGAGATTGAAAAAATTTTAAAATTAAGATTGAAATGAATCCAACCCTCCAACAAGATTTAAAAGACATTGAAAACATTCTCGAAAAAGTAAAGCAGCAAGGAATTGATTTTCTTAATGTTATTGACGATGTTCCCACTTCAACCCAAAATACAATTACGACCGATAGGAATCTAAACGATTCTGGTTTGGGAGCAATATCTGCCTTGGAAGAGTTTAATCAACGTTTGGCTCCTTTGATGGTTTCACAAGCAGGACCTAGATATTGGGGTTTTGTTACTGGGGGAGCAACACCCGCTTCTATAGTTGGTGATTGGTTAACGACTATTTACGACCCAAATGCACAGGCCACAAAAGCACAAGGAGGCGTTTCTGCTTTGATAGAAATAGAAACCATTAATTTATTGTTGCAATTATTGGATTTGCCAAAATCATTTTTAGGTGGATTTGTGACAGGTGCTACAATGTCAAATTTCACAAGTTTGGCGGTGGCTCGACAATGGTTCGGAAAACAATTGGGTCACGATTTTGCAAAAAATGGAATTACCGCTCCTCTAAATATTCTTACGGCTACACCACATTCCTCTTCGGTAAAATGCTTGGCGATGTTGGGAATTGGAAGTCAGAATTTCACCAAAATAAAAACAGTCGAAGGAAATCGGGAAGCCATTGATATAACCGATTTGGAACTAAACATAAAAAATCTAAATGGTAAGCCTTTTATTTTGATATCGAGTGCAGGAACAGTCAACTCAGCCGATTTTGATGATTTTAATGCAATTGCCAAACTCAAAGAAAAATACAATTTTTGGTGGCATATTGATGCTGCTTTTGGAGGTTTCGCAGCTTGTTCCCCAAAACACAAACATTTGGTAAGCGGTTGGGAAAACGCCGACAGTATAACCATAGATTGCCATAAATGGCTGAATGTTCCTTACGAAAGTGCTTTTTATTTGGTGAAAGAACAACATAAAAATCTTCAGGTGGAAACGTTTCAAAACTCGAATGCCCCGTATTTGGGAGATCCATTGGAGAATTTCAGTTACCTGAATTTCTTGCCCGAAAATTCCAGACGATTAAAAGCTTTACCAGTTTGGTTTTCACTATTGGCATATGGAAAGCAAGGATTTCAAGACATTGTAGAAAATAGTGTTGCAATGGCGTTACAATTTGATGCTTTTATAACTAAAGATGAAAGCTTCGAATTATTGGCACCAACCCGGCTCAATAATGTTTGTTTCACTTTGGAGGGAGAACACAATCAGGAAAAAGTAAATTTATTTTTGACGCATCTCAATGATAAAGGCAAAGTGTTTATGACGCCAACGGTGTATCAAAACCGCAAAGGAATTCGAGCTTCATTTGTCAATTGGAGAACGAATGAAAATGATATTCGAATTGTTATTGATGAAATGAAAGCGAGTATTTTGGAGTTGGAAATTAGGTAGATTTAATATCAACAATCGTTTAGGTTAGGCTTTTCTTAAATAAAAAAGAAAGCTCGTTTAGAATTACTTTAAACGAGCTTTCTTTTTTATCTGTAATCTGTAATCTGCAAACTAAAGTCTGCAATCTGTCAACTTATTTAGTAATTTCTCTAAACACCGCTTCCAAATTCTTATTCTTTTGGTTGAGTTGTAAAGTTTTCAATCCATTATCGTAAGCAAAATCAAAAACCGTTGGTCGCATATCTTTATCCGAAACAAAAGTCAATTCCCAAGAACGGCCATTAATGTTTTTAAACGATTTTAAATGTGGAATTTGAGCAATTAGGTCTTCTTCTACTTTCAAATCAAATTCGACTTCGATTACTTGTTCCTTATCGGCAGAGATTAAATTGTCTAATTTTTTATCGGCAACTATTTGTCCTTTGTCAATAATGATTACTCGGTCGCAAATCGCTTCCACTTCCTGCATAATGTGTGTCGAAAGAAAAACTGTTTTGTCTTGTCCTACGTTTTTAATGACGTTTCTGATTTCGACTAATTGATTAGGGTCCAATCCGGTTGTAGGTTCGTCCAGAATCAGAACATCGGGATTGTGCAATAAAGCATTGGCCAGTCCCACACGCTGACGATACCCTTTGGACAGCTGGCCTATTTTTTTATGGCTTTCAGTTTGTAAACCCGTCAGCTGAATCACATCTTCGATTCTTGATTTATCGACTTTATAAACATCGGCATTAAAAGCCAAATACTCTCTCACATACAAATCCAGATACAACGGATTGTGTTCTGGCAAATAGCCAATAGAAAGCTGTACCGATTTTTCCTGGGTGCTTACATCAAAGTCATTGACTATCGCAACACCAGAATCAGCATGAAGATAAGTCGTCAAAATTTTCATCAAAGTCGATTTTCCGGCACCATTAGGTCCTAAAAAACCAACAATCTCTCCTTTTTTAACAGAAAAAGAAATGTTGTCCAATGCTTTTTGAGCACCATAACTTTTCGAAATGTTTTTTACTTCTATTGACATAAAACTTTATTTGTTGCAAAAGTAAATAGAAAATGTATAGTTCACCATTAAACGGCAAAATTTATATTTTAATTGACAACTATTGAAATACTTAGAGTACATAAAAATAAATTCAATTGTATGAAAATTATTAAATACTGGCACAGTTCTTGTTAAAGGATTATTAATTTTTAACAAATCAAATAACTATGAAAAAAACATTAGTAATTCTTGCATTGACTATTTTTAGCTTTGCAAATGCACAAAAAGGAACGGTCTTGGTATCTGGAAATGTAAGTTTTTGGGCTAATAAAGACTCTGATCAAGGGAGTGAATCCAAGTATGAAAACTTTAATTTTTCTCCAAAAGTAGGATATCAGTTCAAGGATAATTGGACAGTAGGGGTTGAAGCTGGATTTTTATCATCTAAAAATGAATACACTTATCAAGAAAATGAATCGAATAATCAGGAAAGAATAACTAAAAACTTTTCAGCAGGTGCTTTTGTTCGGTATTCAAAATCACTAAGTCAAATGTTTTTAATTTACACAGATTTAGGTGTGGGTTATCAGAATCATAAAGAAACTGAAACTAATTCTTTTTCTACCCCGAGTACTACAAAAACTACATTTGATGGAGTTTATGCGAATTTTGCACCGGGATTATTCATAAATATTAAAAATAATTTTGGATTAAATTTTGGTATTGGAGGTTTGACATATTCAAATACAAAGAGTGATAGAAATAACGGAAGTAGTAGTAATTTTTATTTCAATTTTGGGCAAACATTTTCTGCAGGGATTTCAAAAAACTTTTGATTTCTATTCATCTTGATTTTAAGAAGCATTCGTTTTACGGATGCTTTTTATTTTTAAAATTGTTTCATTAAGATTTATATATTTACAATTAAACTAAATCAATATGGGAAATAATCAATCAGGAAGTTTCTTGAAAAATTACAGCAGTATTCTGTTGCTGCTCGGCGGAATAATTGTTGGTAGTATTTTAGGTTTGGTTTTTGGAAATGGGGTAGAAGTCATAAAACCATTGGGAGATATATTCCTGAATTTGCTTTTTACGGCCATCATACCGCTGGTGTTTTTTACCATTGCTTCTTCCATAGCCAATTTGCAAAAATCCGAAAAACTCGGAAAGCTTTTCGGAATTGTTTTAGGGGTATTTCTAACAACAGTTATTATTTCGGCAATTATAATGATTATTGGTGTTTTGATTTTTCCGATTCATCAAGGTATAGTAATCTCAAAAGTAGCATTAGAAAACATTCAAGAAAGCAGCACCGGTTCCCAAATCACGCAATTGGTAACAGTCAATGATTTCTACGAGATATTGTCTCGAAAAAATATGCTGGCGCTCATATTGTTTTCTTTTCTAATTGGTTTTTCGACTTTGCGTGCAGGCGAAAAAGGAAAAGATTTTGCACGTTTTCTTAATTCTGGAAACGAAGTGATGAAACAATTACTGCATCTTATTATGAAAACGGCTCCCATAGGTCTTGGAGCGTATTTTGCATATCAAGTCGGTATCTTTGGACCACAATTGTTTGGAGCATATGCCAAACCATTGGGATTATATTATGCGGTTTGTACTTTTTACTTCATTGTCTTTTTCAGCTTGTATGCTTTTTTCGCTGGAGGAAATCTAGGGCTTAAAATATTTTGGAAAAACAACATCACGCCTGCATTGACAGCAGTGGGAACTTGCAGTAGTATTGCAACTATTCCTGCCAATCTCGAAGCGGCAGAGCAAATGAATATTCCAAGTCACATACGGAATCTCGTAATTCCACTCGGAGCGCCTCTGCACAAAGACGGTTCGAGTATGTCGTCGATTGTCAAAATCGCCGTAATTTTTGCGCTATTTGGGAAGGACTTTACAGATCCATACACTTTATTAACCGCAATAGGAATCACTATAATTGTATCGGTAGTCGAAGGTGGTATTCCAAATGGAGGATATATAGGAGAAATTCTCGCCATAACGGTTTATGGATTGCCAATGGAGCAAGCCTTGCCGGCTGCAATGATTATTGGAACTCTGGTCGATCCCATTGCCACATTGTTGAATGCCAATGGCGATGTAGTCTGTGCCATGGTAGTCACCAGAATCTCCGAAGGCAAGAAATGGATTTCCCAAAGTAACACTTAATGTTATAAAAATATTTTACTACGTCAGTTCACAAAAGCTCGTGTGGGCGTGCCACCATAAAACAAAGGGACCAACTCATCATAATGGTGATTCGGTCCCTTTATTTTATGCTGTCGGGCTATCCGCGCTACTTTGGTAGCCAGCTTTTATCCCTCACGCGTGTATATCATCTTTAGATTAACCCAGAAATTAACCTTTTTTCATCAACATCCAAAAGAAAAGGATTCAAAAAGCAGTTTTTTTACAGGAAATCAGAGTTACAATCTGTTTGATGGTTTTGAAATTAATAATTTTATGCATTTAAAAAGCTTCTTTTTTATGAAATAATGAATTAAAATCCCTTTTAACAAACGAATCTTTTTTTGTTACATAAAAGATTATTTTTATTTTGGCTGACTCGAAATATGTCTTACATTTGCATTAAATAATTGAATAACAAAGCACACAATGTCTACTAACCGTTTTTATTTTAGCAACTCTTTTTATTTCTTCTTTAGGAAGTAAGGGATTGTGCTATGGTTATTTGAAGAACAAAAAACAAATAAAACTAATATACAATCCTGATGAAAATCAGGATTTTTTTTTGACCTAATGAGAACGAAAATTGCAATACAAGGAATTAAAGGATCTTTCCACCATCAAGTGGCTCAAGACTATTTTTATCAAAACATTGAAGTGGACGAATGTCTGTCTTTTGAGGAATTGGTAGATAGTTTGATGTCTGGGAAATCAGATCAGGCAGTAATGGCTATAGAAAATTCTATTGCTGGACCAATAATTCCAAATTACGCATTGATTGACAAAAACAATCTGCATATTATAGGTGAACATTATTTGGATATTCACCAAAATTTAATGGCGCTGAAAGGTCAAAAAATAGAAGACATCCTGGAAGTACATTCTCATCCGATGGCTTTATTACAATGTATGGAGTTTTTGAAAAAATATCCAAACATAAAATTAGTTGAAGACAAGGATACTGCTGAAACCGCTAGAAGAATACACGAAAAACAACTAAAAGGAATTGCAGCTATCGCTAGTAAAACAGCTTCAGAAATGTATGATTTGGAAATTCTGGCACCAGAAATCCAAACGATAAACAATAATATGACTCGTTTTGTCATTATTAAAAAGGAAAAAGAATTTACAGACGAAAATGAAATTAGCAGAGCTTCGATAAAATTTGAATTGGATCATAAAAGAGGAAGTCTTGCAGCGGTACTGAATGTAATGAGTGATTGCAAATTGAATTTAACTAAAATACAATCGTTGCCAAAAATTGAAACGCCTTGGAAGTATTCGTTTTTCGTAGACGTGACTTTCGATAAATACGAAGATTTTGCCAAAGCCAAAAAATTACTAACAATAATGGCCGAATTTTTTAAAGTATTGGGAGAATACAAAAACACCAAGCCGTAATTAGTTTGGATTGCAAAAGTTAAAAAGACAAAAGAATTTTAAAATAATACCATGATTACAACAGCAAAACGTCTCGATATAATTGAAGAATACTATTTCTCATCTAAGTTGAGAGAAGTGAGACAACTGGCGGCAGCGGGAAAACCAATTATCAATATGGGAATTGGAAGCCCGGATTTGAAGCCATCAAAAGCAGTTATGGATGCCGTAATTTCGGCAATGCATGATGAGAATGCACACCAATACCAAAGTTATCAAGGATTGCCAGAACTTAGAAAAGGAATGGCAGATTTTTATCAAAATAATTATGGAGTTGCCTTGGATCCCAATGTGGAAATTTTGCCATTGATTGGTTCAAAAGAAGGGATTATGCATATTTCTATGGCTTTCCTGAACGAAGGAGATCATGTTTTGATTCCGAATCCAGGATATCCTACATATAGCTCAGTGACGAACCTGGTTGGAGCTGTACCAGTTTATTACGATTTGAAAGAAGTGAATAATTGGGAGCCAGATTTTGATGCTTTAGAAAAATTAGATTTATCAAAAGTGAAAATCATGTGGGTAGGTTATCCGCATATGCCTACTGGAGCGAGAGGAAGTTTGAAATTGTTTGAAAAATTAGTGACTTTCGCTAAAAAGCATCATATATTATTAGTTAATGATAATCCGTATAGTTTCGTTTTGAATGATAAACCAATGAGTTTGTTGCAAGTAGAAGGAGCCAAAGAAGTGGTGCTGGAACTGAATTCTTTGAGTAAAACGTTCAATATGGCAGGCTGGAGAGTTGGAATGGTTTTGGGAAGTGCCGCTCTAATTGATTCAGTCCTAAAAGTAAAAAGCAATATGGACAGCGGAATGTTCTACGGAATCCAAAAAGGGGCTGTAGAAGCTTTAAAAAGTGATCAGTCTTGGTTTGACTCGATGAACGAAGTTTACAAAAAGCGTCGTGTACTTACTGAAAAATTAGCTGAAAAATTAGGTTGCGAAGTGTACAAAGAAGGTGTTGGATTATTTGTTTGGGCCAAATTGCCTGAAGGAATAGTATCTGCAGAGGATTTTATCGATAAAATATTATACGAGAAACATATTTTTATAACACCGGGAACCATTTTTGGAAGCAATGGAGAAGGTTACATCCGATTTGCACTTTGTGTAAAAGAAGAGAAAGTACAGGAAGCTATTGATCGATTTTAGAGACGTAGCCCTAAAATAAAATTTCTAAAAAACGGGATGCCCTAGCCCTAATAGAAGTGAAAATCCTTTTACTTTTTTCTTTAAAAAGTAAAAGATTGCAACGGATAGCAGGATTAGCTCCAAAAAAATAGAACATGAATATATACGTAATAGGTGTTGGATTAATAGGGGGATCAATAGCATTGGACGCTAAAGGTTTGAATCCTGATGCCAAAATTTTTGGAATTGACAGTAATGAAAAGCATCTGCAGGAAGCTATAGCACTTGGAGTTATTGATGAAGCAGCAACGTTTGATGACTTGTCCAAAGCGGATTTTGTGATTGTTTCGGTTCCAGTGGATACAGCGATTGTGGTTTTGCCAACGGTGTTGGATTTAATTTCAGATTCAGCAATTGTTTTTGATGTAGGTTCGACCAAAACGCCAATATGCGAAGCGGTTTCGGGGCATCCAAGAAGAAGGAATTTTGTTGCGACGCATCCTATTGCAGGAACAGAGTTTTCGGGACCATCGGCGGCTATTAGAGGGTTGTTTAATGGAAAAACAAACATTATCTGCGAAGTTGAAAAAACGACTTTCAAATTACAGGAAAAAGCATTGTGGCTTTTTGCGGCAATCGGAATGAGAATTCGATATATGGATCCAAAATCGCATGATAAACATATTGCTTATGTGTCGCATTTATCGCATATCAGTTCGTTTATGCTTGGGAAAACAGTAATCAATAAAGAAAAAGACGAGCAAGATATTTTTGATATGGCAGGTTCTGGTTTTGAAAGTACTGTTCGTTTGGCCAAAAGTTCGCCAGCGATGTGGACACCAATTTTTAAACAAAATAAAAAACAGGTGGTCAGAACATTGGAGGAATATATTTCAAATTTATCCAAGTTTAAGGAGCTTTTGGTAAATGATGATTACGATGCGATTTATCATGAAATGGAAAGCGTTAACCGAATTAAGGAAATATTGAACGGAATGAATGCTAAAAAATAGCAGTAACCCGTTTAAAAAAAAATAAAAATAGAACAACAAAATAAAGTAGTAGTAAGCAATTAATAATAAAGATCTCTCTTGCTCCCTCCAGTTGTTTGGGGAGTTCCGATAGCTATCGGGAGGAGAGGGAAAAAAAGTAAATAATTTTAGAAAAGATGGAAAACAAGAAAGAAATGAGAGATTGGTTGAACGAATTCAAATTGTCTCATCCATTTGTAATTGCAGGACCTTGTAGTGCTGAAACAGAAGAGCAAGTTTTGAAAATTGCTCACGAATTGAAAGACTCAGACGTTAGCGTTTTTAGAGCGGGTATTTGGAAACCAAGAACACGTCCGGGAGGATTTGAAGGTGTTGGAGAGATTGGATTGAAATGGTTAAAGAAAGCTAAAGCAGAAACAGGTTTGCTTATGGGTACAGAGGTTGCTACTGCAGCACACTGTAAATTGGCCTTGGAAAATGATATCGATGTTTTATGGGTTGGTGCTCGTACAACGGCAAATCCTTTTGCTGTTCAAGAAATCGCCGATACCTTAAAAGGAACAGATAAAATTGTATTGATTAAAAATCCTGTAAATCCTGATATGGCTTTATGGTTGGGTGGTGTAGAGCGTTTGTATGCTGCCGGAATCAAAAAATTGGGAGTAATCCACAGAGGTTTTTCTACTTACGAAAAAACAAAATACAGAAATATTCCAGAATGGCAGATTGCTATCGAATTGCAAAATAAA
>NZ_DASTTN010000006.1:0-3154 GCF_035760125.1 Flavobacterium sp. | reverse complement strand
TACGGCCACTTTCCTCAACAGGGTCAGGCTGTCCGCGTTACTTCGGTAACCTGCTCCCATCCTTCACGCAGCATCTTAGAAACACAAGATAATTAGTTATCCTAACAGATTGCTACTCAAGTTGCCGGGATTCATCCTCTGTCGAGATCACAATAGTGTTTGTTAATAGTACAGAAGAGTAGTAGCAATCAATCTCGACAATCCAAATTCTCAATCAGCGCAACACGACAATATCGTAATAAAAAACCATCAGTACTATACAACTTTCGTAGTTCTTTACGTATAAATTTAACAAAATTATTTTTTATTGAAAGAAAAACGCTATAAATTAAAATAAGAATAGTTTAGTTTTGTTTTTGTAATCTATTATTACACAAATCTTTAAAAAAACTATTTATGTCAAATTTGCTCAACAACCGCGTTAACGCGACTGCTACGGCAGCACAAGTAACGGCAGTCAAAGCCGCTTTTCAAACCATCTTGACCAACCTTCCCTTTCTGGTGGGCTTAACCGCCGACGAACGAAAATCATTAAACACGATTGATGTCAACAACAAAGCATTTACCGAGGATGCCATCAATGCGGGTGTAAACAATCCTACGCTTATTCCGTCGTATCTTTCGGTGGTGAATATGCAAAATGATTTAGCGCTTTTTACCCAACTCGATGAAATCTCTGGATTGGCCAACCAACTCTGTGAGCGGATTGAAGACACCAAAATGCTTGCAGGAAGCGAGGCTTATGGAGTGGCATTAGCACTGTACAAATCCTTTGGCTCTGCTGCCGATGCCGGAGTTCAGGGTGCAGACAGTATCGTAGACCAACTCAAAAAGCGTTTTGCAGCTAGTGGCGGTAATGCCGTTACGGTACCGCCAGTAATGCCTGCGGTGCAGTAAAACAATTTGCTTAAAAATAACTGCAATCGCCTCTTTTATTTCGAAAGGGGCGATTTTTTTGCCGTTTTTTTTTGATATCCAAAGGCAATTGTATGTAGTTCAAACCAATAGTATATGTAGTTTAAACCAACTTTATTGGTTTTTCGAACCAATAGAACAAGTAGTTTGAACCAATAAACAATGTAATTAGAACCAATATACTATGTAGTTCAAACCAATAAAACTTTTAGCTTGAACCAATAAGCTATGTAGTTCGAACCAATAAAGGATATAGTTTGAACCAATACGATTAGTGTTTAGCACCACTTTTTTAGAAAAATAAAATGCATTCACAACATAAAACACACAAAAGATGATATCTACCAGCAACAAATACAGGAATGGAAAAGGGGAACATTACCCAGTGATTGGCAATTTTATCCATTATCACATTATCCATAATAAAATCAAGAAAGCCGATGTAGCTAGAGCATTGGGCATACTCCCAACAGGATTGAACGAATATTTCAAGAAAGAGTCCCTACAGTTTGCTATTTTATGGAAGCTGAGTATGGCAATGAACTACAATTTTATTGCGCACTTGGGCGAATACCTGCCGTATCGCTTTGAAACGATTCGCGAAAAAGCCTTAAAGGAAGAACTGGCTGAAAAAGATGCTATTATCCAAAAAATGGAAATCCAGCTGGAGGTATTTAGGGAAACAATCCGGAGGCAATAAATTATAGACGAATTGATTTTGAAATCCTTCCCATTAAGAAAAATAAACGGTATGTTTGTAAGACAAAACTACCTAGATTGGGGTGGATATGTCTGACTGGGTCACACATATAAACTAGTTGTGCGTGATTATAAACAAAATATAATGGTAAAAGGAAACTCAGAAGAGGAAATTCGTATAAGTCTTCAGAAAAAAGCTTACGATACCTTGGAAAATTATGTCAATAAAATTGGATATTCAAATGAAGAATTAGACATTTTATCTATAGAAGAGCTTCAGTCCAAATTAAAAACCATCAACTCAACACTTAAAGATAATAAAAAAACTTGAAAGTATTGGGAATGTTAGTTTTGAAAAAGGAGTAGATTTTGATTTCAATACTAAAGCCACTTCAGGTATAGTTGGGTACACTTTTTATCCACATAGAAACTTATTAGACAAAAAGAAATATATATTAGAACTTATTAAAGTTAAATCAAGAGTAGAAAAAATCAACTCTCTTGAAGACTTGATTAATAACGTAACAGATAAAGAATTACGTAAAAAAATAGAAAAGGAATTAAATGATTTTAGTAAGCAAACTTCTAAATTAGAAGAGCAAGAGAAGCAGGCTAGTAATGAAGAAAGAGAATATGAAACTTCCAAAAAACAGTTAGAAATCTCCAAAACAAAACTAGACCTGTTAGAAAAAAAATCACAAATATGGTTAACTATATTAGCTAAAGAATCAATTGCCTCAATAATTGGAGCTTTATTATTAATAATTATTTCAATCTGTTTACTAGTTTGTATGTTTATTGGAATCGAACCTACTAAAATTATTGAAAGTACATTTTTATTGATTTTAGGTTACTTTTTTGGACACGCAGTCTCAAAAAAATAACTACGCACAACAGCTACTACAACGGATTTGGGCAATTGGCTTAATGGGAAGTTGGTTTTGTATTTGGGATGATTTACTTCGTCTATTCGCTATCGCTCGGGTGGCAAATCCGAAGAATGGGCTTAATTTAGTCCCAAACCCGCTGTAGTACCAGAACGTTACAGGGAATAGCTCTCAGTGACAGAATGAAAACCTCTTTTTTCACCAAAATTAATCTATAGATTTATAAACTTTATGGCAAACATTTTTGAATATTATTTAGTTGACTGGCTCGGAATATCACTTAGTCTTTTAGCCGTTTATATGTTAGGCAATAAAAATCCGTGGGGTTTTATAATATTTGCTCTTTCAAATGTTGTGTGGATTTTTCTTGGATTTGTTTTAATGAACAGTTTAGGTACAGCAATTGGAAATGCAGTGTTTCTAGTAATCAATATTCGTGGATACACTACTTGGAAAAAATTGTCTAAAGAATAAAGTTAGCGAGTCTAACTCAATAAAATCAAGCTGAAAGTTGAAAAGAAAAGCTTCACTCTCCTTTAGAAAAGCAACGAACCGTCAACGGAAATTACAGTTTTTACGTGGTGGACTTTAGATAAACATACTCAAAAATAAAAGATGAAAAAAATCGTAAAATTATTTACTATGTTCCTACT
>NZ_DASTTN010000005.1:0-13776 GCF_035760125.1 Flavobacterium sp. | reverse complement strand
CAAGTGCCATTGCCTCTATACTTAACAGGAGGAGGATCACAATATGGAGGGGTTTCTGCACCATACTCTAATTTGGGTACAATGAGTAATAAAGGATATGATATTACAGTAGGATATAATCTTAAATCTTCAGGTAACTTTAATTGGGATACTTCTTTGGTTGTATCACATTACAAAAATAATTTAGATGAAATTGCCAATGGAATTATTTTAACGCAAGAGGTTAATACAAATGGATATCAACCTGTTGTTGTTACCAATACAACAATTGGTAATCCTATCGGGATGTTCTATGGTTACGTTGCAGAAGGGATATTTAAAGATCAGGCAACTTTAAACAGTGCTCCAATTCAGTTTGGTCAGCCAGTTGGAACAGGAGCAGGAGAGACTTCTTTAGGTGATGTAAAATACAAAGATGTTAATGGAGATGGTAAAATAGATGCAAATGATAAAACATTTATTGGTAATCCTCACCCAGATTTGACTTTTGGATTTACAAATAATTTCAAGTATAAAAACTTTGATTGTTCTATATTCTTACAAGGTTCTTACGGTAATGATGTAATGAATTTGACGAAAAGAGCCGGAACAACAAACGCATCTTTATATGACAATCAACTTGTGGATGCTATGGATTATTATTCTGATACTAATACAGCAAGTAATAACCCGAGACCAATCGCGGATGCAGCAAATAATAACTTATTGATTTCGGATCGTTATGTTGAAGATGGTTCTTACATCAGAATTCAAAACGTTACACTAGGGTATTCTTTGCCTTCTGACGTTATTTCTAAATTTAAAGTAACAAGATTAAGATTATACGGTACAGCTCAAAACTTGCTTACGTTTACTGATTATTCAGGTTATGATCCAGAGATTGGTTCATTTAATCAGAATGTGCTTTTGTCAGGAATTGATAATGGAAGATACCCAGTAGCCAGAACATTTACAATTGGACTTAACGTAGAATTTTAAAAAAAGATAAAATGAAAAAGAAATTGTTTTTAAATAGATATAGTTTGCTGCTCGTAGCAGTAACGTTCCTCGTGTTTGGGTCGTGTCAGGAAGATTTTACGAATAGACCTTCAGAAGATGGGATAAGTTTGGACTCTTATTACAGCACAAATGATCAAGTAAGTTCAGCAACCAATGGAATGTACAGTAGAACTTGGTTTCAGATGTATAATAAATTTTGGTGGGCTATCGAAGTAGGTTCAGGAAACATGTACTCAGGATCGCCTGATGTTAGTGGATTAAGAACTTTTGCTTTGAATGGAAGTGATCCTGAATTAGTAAACGGTTGGTCAGCATTATGGGCCAATGTGCAACAAGCTAATATGATTATCAACTTTTTGGCAGGTAGAGTTGGGCCAGATGTAGATAAAAATGTATTGGACAATGCAATTGGTGAAGCTTACTTCATGAGAGCTACTGCTTATTTTGATTTAGTAAGACTTTGGGGGCCAGTGCCAATCATTGAAAATCCTTTGGATTTTACAAGCAATCCTTATGTAAATACGAATACAGTTGATGACATATATAAATTGATAACTAGTGATTACTTAAAAGCGGCTGATTTATTGGTTGCTAAAACTAGAGGTGCCAATTATGCAAGTAACGGACACGTATCTAAAGGTTCTGCAAAAGCAATGTTAGCCAAAGTATATTTGTATAAAAAGGATTATGCTAATGCTAGAGCAATGGCTGAGGAAGTTATTAATAGTGGTGAATTTAAGTTGTTAGGTGGTGACGAATTACCAGCAAAAAGTTTTGCCGATTTGTTTACTTATGCAAACAATAATAACGAAGAATCTATTTTTGCTATTCAATGGAAAGGTGACGGAGCTTATGGTTCTGCTAATAACTGTAACACACAATTTGGGTTTAAAGACGGAGATTTGTCTACTTCAAATGCATCGTATGCAGGGGTTTTTGGACCAGCTCAAGAGATTTTTACTTTATATGGTGCTACAGATAAAAGAAAACATGAAACTATCATGGTAGCAGGAGATACTTATCCAAACATGAAAACAACTGAAGGAATTGGTTTTACAGTTCCTGCGGATAAGGATTTAGCACAAGGATCAGGTGGGGCAATCAAAAAATATTGTATCGGTGTTGTAAACGGTGCTTCTACAGGTCCAGCTGATGGTTGGGCAATGATGGATAATAACACATATATAAT
Source organism: Flavobacterium sp. (assembly GCF_035760125.1). Lineage (GTDB taxonomy): Bacteria > Bacteroidota > Bacteroidia > Flavobacteriales > Flavobacteriaceae > Flavobacterium. The sequence goes on along the minus strand of NZ_DASTTN010000005.1, from coordinate 11,588 downwards.
GCGTTATGCCGAGTTGTTATTAATTCATGCCGAAGCAGTTTTGGCCGGTGGAGGAAGCACTTCTGATGCAGGAGCTTTGAAATCAATCAATGCTGTTAGGAGAAGAGCTGGGTTAAGCAATTTGACAACTGTAACTTTTGATAATATTTTTCTTGAAAGAAGAAAAGAATTGTGTTTCGAAGGGGACTATTGGTTCGATTTAGGACGTATCGACAAAGCAAAAGCAATCGCAATTATGTCAGCACAAAATAGAGGGGATAGATACGGAGCACGTTACTATACTCCAGTATATAGCGAGGATCATGCAACAAATGATTTTTATATGGACTACCCAGATAATGAGGTGGCAAAGAATCCAAAATTATTGGATGCACCAGTTCCATATACCTTTAAATAATTCTTTAAAATTGATATTATGAAAAATATAAAAATAAAATACCTATTGTCCATTGTTTCAATGGCCCTTTTGGTACTGGGTGTTTTTTCTTCCTGTAGTGACGATAATTCCGATTCAGGTTCAGGGACGTTAGCAATTACTAGCGTAGCGAAAGCCGAACCAGGAGATTTAGTTCCCGTTACACAAGGTGATCCAAAAAATTACTATATTATTAGAGGTTCGGGATTTACGACTGTCGAGAAAATTTACTTCAATGATTTTGACACTTATTTTAATCCGACATTAGTTACAGATACAGAAATATTTGTATTAATTGATGAAAAAACACCTTATGCGGATGCGAGTAGTAAATTAAAAGTTGTTACAAAATTAGGAACAATAGTTTACGATTTTGTGATATCTCCTCCATCACCAACTTTCGGAAGTTTTAATCCGATTAATGCTGCAGATGGTGATGAAATCACAATTTATGGGAATTATTTTTTAAACCCAATTGTTAAAGTTGGGACAGAGACCGTGCCTGTAATTTCTTCTACTTTAACTGAAATTAAAGTGAAGTTACCGGCTGGTTCAAACAAAAAATATATTTCTGTAACCAATATTTCAGGAACGGCAACTTCTACTTATGCTGTTGGAACTGCAATTTTTGATGATGTAGCTTATTATGGTTTTACTTTTCCGACTTGGAATAATCATACCTATGAGTCTGAAGGATCAGAACAAGGATTAGTTCATATCAAAAAGAAAATGGCCGCTTGGGACAATTTACAAGGAGATTGGTCTTGGTATGATCAAATAGCAGATTACAGCGGAATCAGAATTGCTGTAAGAGCTGATAATCCTGGAACGCTTAAGTTTATTTTTAATGGAGATTGGTCTGAAAGAAATATGTTAACTGTTGGTACAGGATGGACAACTTTCGTTATTCCATGGTCAGCATTAGGAAATGCAGATCACGTACAAAATATATCATTCCAAAATATGTCTAAAGATGCAGCAGGGAACGGTGTTGAAAATACATTCTATATTGACGATATAGGATTTGTATTAAAATAAATTGGTTTTTGTTTATTTGAGTTAGTTTAAGATATCCCCTAATCGAAAAATTAGGGGATATTTTTTTAAGTAGAGTTTATGACTTTTCACTTTTGCCCTTTTTTAAGCACATTTTGAAAAAAAAGTATCACAATATGTTGAATCTATTAACTATCCTTGTGAGTTGAACTATTCATTAGTTTGTTAAATATTATAAAATGAAAAATTCCAATATAATACCATTTTTATTACTTATATCCTTTAGTTGTTGTCTTTCCGTTTTCTCTCAATCGACCTCAAATAGCGAAAATAGAGAGCATATTTCGATAGATCAAAATTGGAAATTTGCTTTTGGTCATCCCTTTGATGCTGCCAAAGATTTTAATACAGGAACTGGATATTTCTCTTATTTAGCCAAAACCACTTACGGAGACGGAGCTGCTGCTTCAGATTTTGATGACCGTTCTTGGCGAAAATTGGATTTACCGCACGATTGGGCAGTGGAGCAAGGATTTAGTGAAAAGGCGAGTTACAGTCATGGGTTCAAGAATGTTGGAAGGACATTTCCAGAAGCCAGCATTGGTTGGTATCGAAAAAAAATAACAATTCCCGAGGGAGATTTGGGGCGCAGAATCCACATCGCTTTTGATGGCGTTTTTCGCAACGCAACAGTTTGGTTCAACGGGCATTATCTGGGAAACAATCCATCTGGTTATTTGGGATTTGAGTATGATGTTACCGATTATGTCAATTATGGAGGCGAAAACACAATCGCCGTTCGGGTAGATGCGATGATGGAAGAAGGTTGGTTTTATGAAGGTGCCGGAATATACCGCCACGTTTGGCTGAACAAAACTAGCCCCTTGCATGTACCCGCCGATGGAACTTTTGTAAGTACAATCAAACTCAATAAAAATAATGCCGAACTCACTTCAAAAGTTTCGGTAATTAACGAAGGAAGTAAAAATCAAGATTTCAAAATCGTCCATACCGTTTACGACAGTGCCGGAAAATCTATCGCTATGGCAACTATCGACAATCTGAATTTGAGACCAATGGAAACCAAAGAATTCAGTGCAGAATTAACTGTCGCTAATCCAATATTGTGGTCGGTTGATAATCCGTATTTGCATAAAATGGTGACCAACATCTATGCAGGAACCGCATTAGTCGATACCCAAACTACCACTTTTGGAATCCGGACGCTTCGTTTTGATGCCAACGAAGGATTCTTCTTGAACGGAAAACATCTTAAAATAAAAGGAACGAACAATCATCAAGATCACGCTGGGGTTGGAGTTGCAATGCCAGATGGTCTGCAGAATTTTAGAATTGCAACTTTAAAATCATTTGGATCCAATGCCTATCGCTGCTCACACAATCCACCAACACCGGAACTATTGGATGCCTGCGATCGTTTAGGGATGGTGGTAATAGACGAAACTCGATTGATGGGAATCACAAATGTTCAGTTGGGTGAATTAAAACGAATGATGCTTCGTGACCGAAACCATCCGTCTATCATAAGTTGGTCCATTGCAAATGAAGAATGGGGAGTAGAAGGTAATATTATTGGGGCTCGAATGGCCAGAACCATGCAGGATTTTGCAAAGACTATCGACACCACGAGGGGAATAACGGCCGGTATAAGCGGTAATTGGGATAACGGTATCGCTACGGCCGTGGATATAGTTGGCTACAATTATATTAAGCACGGAGGCAAGGAAACCACCGACAAACACCATCGGGAATTTCCGAATCTAGCCAGTTGGGGAACCGAGGAAGGCTCAACTTTTGCAACTCGAGGCATTTATTTTGAAGACAATGAAAAACAATACAAACCGGCTTATGATTTTCCGCAATCGGCTAATGCGCATAGTATTGAGCAAGGTTGGAAACATTACGATTCCAGAGATTATTTGGCAGGAATGTTTATTTGGACAGGCTTTGATTACCGTGGTGAACCCACTCCGTATGTTTGGCCAGCAACAGGCTCTTATTTTGGGATGTTGGATCAATGCGGTTTTTACAAAGACGACGCTTGGTATTTAAAATCTTGGTGGGGAAATGAACCCGTTTTACACCTGTTGCCACATTGGAACTGGAAAGGCAAAGAAGGAAAGCCTATAGATGTTTGGGCGTACAGCAATTGTGATGAAGTGGAGCTTTTTCTAAACAAAAAAAGTCTAGGGAAAAAGTCTATGGAAAAAAATGGTCATTTAGAATGGAAAGTCAATTATCAACCGGGAACTTTAGAAGCTATTGGATATAAAAACGGTAAGAAGTTCATGACTGAAACCGTAAAAACCACTTCAGATGCCGTTGCCGTTGGTTTACAATCCAATGTAAAAACAGTGAAGGCAAATAATGTAGATATCGCCATGATTACTGTCGATACCAAAGACAAATCGGGCTTACAGGTGCCTACTTCCGAAAACGAAATTGCCTTTACCATTTCGGGTCCCGGAAAAATAATCGGCGTTGGAAACGGGAAACCAACTTCTGTGGAACCCGACCAATTTTTGGAAAACAACACGGTTATCAATATTTCGAAACTAAAAGAGAAAATAATAAAGTCTTTTTTTGAAACCGCTGAAACAGTGGATAATCTCGATGTTTCCAATTGGGATACAGCTTTCAAAGACAGTCGCGACACTATCTTTGGCAAGAAGGCAAAAACCGTTGTCTATCGAACAGATTTTGATTTGCCCGAAAACTTCAAGGAAACTAAAATCAATCTGTTTTATAACAGCATTGGGCAATCGCAGTCCATTTTTATCAACGGAAAATTAATTGCAAATGCCATCCCCGAAAACAAAAAAGGAGACACTTTCGTACTGGACAAAACCAATCTCCGCGCTGGCAAAAACACCATCGCAATCGTAGCCGTTACTTTGATTTATAAATACAAATGGGGAACTGTCAACACTAATCCAGGGACTATCCAAATCCTCACGCCGGCGCCAACATGGAAGCGAACGCTGTTTAGCGGTTTGGCACAAGTCATTTTGCAATCGACAGGTGAAACGGGCGAAATAACATTGACAGCAACCAGTAACGGACTTAAAAAAGCCGAAATAAAAATAAATGCAACAAAACTATAAAAGTATTTTGGGGCGTGATCACAAGGGTCGGGCTGTACGTTCCCGCTTTTTTATCACTGGCAAAAAAGCCAGTGATAAAAAGAGCTCCACTACCATCCCTCACGCAAATCCTGTAGAACAAGGCATTTGATTTTAAAAAATCAGCGTTCTAACATTAAAAAAATCAATAACAAAGAAAAAATAAAAAAAAATAAAAATGAAAAAATTACTTCTCTTCTTACTTTTAAGCAGTATAACAATTCAAGGTTTCTCACAAGGAAATATCTACAAACAAGGAACTGGAAAATTCGAAGGCCTTGCAATGACACCGCCAATGGGTTGGAATTCCTGGAACACTTTCGAAACCAACATCGATGAAAAATTAGTCAAAGAAACTGCAGATATTATGGTTTCATCAGGGATGGTAGCTGCAGGCTACAATTATATTGTACTCGATGACGGTTGGATGACGAAGGAGCGCGATGCCAATGGAAATCTAGTTCCAGATCCAATAAAATTCCCAAGCGGAATGAAATCTTTAATTGAATATGTGCATTCCAAAGGACTAAAATTCGGTTTGTACAATTGCGCCGGAACCCATACGTGCGCCGGATATCCAGGAACACGTGGCTATGAATATCAAGACGCTCGTTTTTATGCCAGTTTAGGAATTGATTTCTTGAAATACGATTGGTGTAACACAGCAGGAATCAATGCTCCAGAAGCGTATGCCACGATGAGTAACGCACTTAAAACAGCCGGAAGACCTATTGTTTTCAGCCTTTGCGAATGGGGCGATAATAAACCATGGGATTGGGGAAAACCAATAGGAAACCTTTGGAGAATTTCAGGAGATATTTATCCTTGCTTCGATTGTGAGTTCCACCACGAAGAGGGAAATTGGTCGTCATGGGGATTTATGAAAATTGCAGAAATGCGCAAAGACATCCGTAAATTTTCAGGGCCAGACCATTGGAACGATTTTGATATGATGGAAGTGGGCGATGGAATGACCAATACCGAGGACAAGACCCATTTTGCAATGTGGTGCATGATGGCTTCCCCTTTAATTGCTGGAAATGATTTCAGAAAAATGTCAAAAGAAACCTTGGCTATTTTAACCAATAAAGCACTAATTGCAGTAAATCAGGATAAATTAGGGATTCAAGGATTTAAACTTTCTTCCGAAGATGGATTGGAAGTTTGGGTAAAACCTTTATCCGATGGAAATTGGGCAATTACCTTTTTGAATAGATCTGACGCACCTAAAAAAATCAACTACGATTGGAAAAAAAATCCAATCAAAGATGCTGATTTTGGCTTTGAAGCTGATTTTAATAAAGGGGCCTTCAAAATTAAAGACCTTTGGAAAAACAAAGAAGCGGGTACTACCAAAAAGAATTTCATTGCTGATATTGCTTCTCATGATGTAATTACACTAAGACTGATTCCTTAATTCAGAATTATATGAGCTTCAAATCTAAAACTATCTTGTTTTTGCTTGCATTAAGTTGCAGCATAGCAAATGCGCAATTCGTCAAAAAGCACGGACAGCTTAGTGTGAAAGGAACTCAATTGGTAGATAAAGACCAAAATCCAATTGTTTTAAGAGGAGTAAGTCTTGGTTGGCATAGCATCTGGCCAAGATTTTATAATGAAAAAGTAGTTGATTGGTTAAAAAAAGATTTCAATTGTAATATTGTTCGGGCTGCAATGGGCATCGAAATAGGAGCGCATCCTTATATAGAGGAACCTCAATTTTCCAAAGAAAAAATAGATGCCGTAATAAAAGGAGCCATCAAATCTGATATTTATGTAATTATCGATTGGCACAGTCATAATATTAACTTGAAAGAAGCTAAAGAATATTTTGATGAGATTTCCAAGAAATACGGAAAGTATCCAAATGTAATTTACGAGGTTTTTAATGAGCCGGACTACGAAACTTGGCCAGAAGTTAAGGCTTACGCCGAAGAGGTAATCAAGGTAATTCGTGCAAACGATTCCGATAATATTATTTTGGTGGGAAGTCCAAGATGGGATCAGGATGTTAATTTACCAGCGGCAGATCCCATAAAAGGATATGATAATTTAATGTACACTATGCATTTTTATGCAGCAATTCATCAAAAAGAACTTAGGGATAGAACTGACGAGGCAATCAAAAGTGGTTTGCCAATTTTTGTCTCCGAATCTGCAGGGATGGAAGCATCAGGTGATGGGCCAATGAACTATATCGCATGGCAGGAATACATCGATTGGATGGAAGCTAGAAAATTAAGTTGGATCACTTGGTCTATTTCGGATAAAGACGAAACTTGCTCCATGTTAAAAAAATCTGCAAGCTCAGAAGGGAATTGGAAGGAGGAAGATCTTAAAGAATCAGGCTTGAAAACGCGAGAATTTCTAAGAAAATACAACAGTAAGAATTAGTTTGTCAAACTCAAAAATCCAACTCTTCAACGTGTTGGATTTTTTTTGTGTTGTAAAATAAAACAGTATATTGCAACTCTATTTTTATATAATTCCTTTGACTAAATGAAGTTAGCATTAAAATTAACGACTTATTCTAAATTGGTATTGTTGATCATTGGGATTTGCTCGCTATTTTTATTGCTGTTTACATCTCTTTATTTATACACTGTTCAACAAGAAAAGGACGTTTTTAAAGTTAATTCAGATCAGTATAGAACGGAGGTGAATCGGTTATTTGACTTTAATTCAAAGACACAAATTGTTACTATAAATGATCTTACCTATTGGGATGCTTTGGTCAATTTCACAAAGTCAAAAGATATCTCCTGGTTTAATAGATATATAGTAAATGAATTTCCTACTTACGAAGTGGATTATATTGGAATTTATAATTTAGATAAAAAATTTATCGCCAATACTTCAAAACCTAATTTTAAATCCATAGATTTTATTCCCAATGAAGCAATGATGCATCTATATAAAACCAAATTTTCTCGGTTTTATATGAGAGTTCCTGAAGGAGTTGTCGAAATATTTGGTGGAACCATTCATGCTTCAAATGATCCTAAAAAAGTAAAATCGAAGCCGTCAGGTTACATGTTTATGGCTCGTTTATTGGATCCGCAATATTTTAAAAATTTAGAAGATATCTGCAGCTCCAAAATTCAGCTTTTGGATAAAGTAGATATGGATACCATTGGGAACAAAAAGGTGACTTCTGTAATAAAATTGAGAAATGCAGATAATATGGTAGTTGCCAAATTATTGTTTGAAAGACCTTCACATCTCAATTTTGAAAAAACCAAAGAGCTGCTGTTGATTATAGTAATTGTAACTCTAATTAGTCTTATTGCGGCAGTTCATTATTCCAGAAAATGGGTTTATAAACCTTTGAAATTAATTACTACTATTTTGGAAAGTGATCGTGAAATTTCTATTAGTCTCTTGAAAAAAGAGCCTGGTGAATTTGGTTATATTGGTAATCTGTTTGAAGATCATAGGAAGAACCGATACCAATTGGAAAAATCAAAAGAAAAAGCTGAAGAAAGTGATAAACTCAAATCAACTTTCTTGGCCAATTTATCACATGAAATCAGAACTCCCATGAATGCTATTATTGGCTTTTCGGATTTATTGATGGATGATAAATTAAGTGATACTTTCAAAAAGAAGTATCTGAAAATCATAAATACCAGCGGCAAAAGTCTAGTGTCTATTATTGAAGATTTGATCGAGATGTCCAAAATTGATGCTAAACAAATTGCGCCAAAATTTAAAGGATTGAACATTGAAAAATGTTTAAACGAATTGTATAATACACTGAAAGTTACAATACCGGATGATAAAAACATAAAGTTCTACCAACTGGTAAATAACGTTAAATTACCGAATGATGTTTTGACCGACGAAATTAAGTTAAAACAAGTTATCGTTAATTTATTGACTAATGCCATAAAATTCACAGATAATGGTCATGTTGCGTTTGGGTATAGCATTAGTCCGAATAAAAAATTTTTAGAATTCAGGGTTGAAGATACTGGGATTGGAATTGGTGAAAAAGACTTAAAAGTCATTTTTGACCGCTTCAGAAGAGTTGAAGATGATTATTCTATTTCGCTCAGCGGTTTAGGATTGGGATTGTCAATTTCCAAAGCCTATGTAGAAATGCTCGGTGGAGAAATTACCGTAGAATCAGTTTTTGGTGGCGGATCAGTTTTTAAATTCACTATTCCATTGTATTATGATGAAACGACTTATGATGAAAATGATAGCGTGCCAGAAATTGCATATAATGAATCTGAAAGCAAGACTATTTTGGTTGCTGAAGATGATAATATAAATTTTCTGCTGCTAAAAACAATATTAGAAAAGAAAAACCACATTGTTTTAAGAGCTAAAAATGGACAGGAAGTTGTTGATATTAGTGCGGCAGACTCAAATATTGATTTAATTTTTATGGATATAAAAATGCCTGTAATGGACGGTTACGAAGCTTTTGAAATAATAAAAAAAGACAATCCGTATCGAATAGTAATAGCCCAAACGGCACATTCTTCTTCTGAAGTGGAGGAAAGTATCATGAAGGCCGGTTTTTCGGGTTATATTACTAAACCTCTTAATAAAGAAAAAATATTCGAATTAATTAATCAAGTATTTCAAAATAAATCCATTAGTTAAATTGGATTTTATTCCCAAACAAGAAAGAGAATTTCAATACGAAATCTTCTTTCTTGTTTTTATTTCGCAATTTGTGATTAGTTAACTGCAAGGTCATAACTATATAGAAAATCCTCCCTTATAAAACCCATTTTATGATACAATCCTTGAGCGACAGTGTTATTTTTTGCAGTTCTTAATCGTATGTCATGAGCACCTAACTCTTTAGCTAATTCAACAGTTTGTAAAATTAATTTTTCCCCTATTCCTTTTTTTCGGGCAGAAGAGTCCACAAATAAGTCATTTAGAATTAGGATTCTATTGAGTGCCAATGAAGAAAAAGTTACATAAATTAGAGCAAAACCGATAAGTTTATCTTCATTAGTTTCATCTGAAGCTACAAAAATGGTAGCTTCATTATTTTCTAATCGCTCCTTTAGATATGCATAATGCTTTTCGTAATTGGATGGGTTTTTATAGAAAACAGCATATTGATCAAAGAGATTCGTCAATTGATCCAAGTCTTGAGTAGTAGCTTTTCGTATCATAAAGGATTGGTTTTTAGTGGTTGGAGAAATAAATTTACAAAAAAAAAACTTTACTTTGTGGATATTGAGGTTTAGTTTCCAATCTCTATTTGCAAATTTTATTTTTGCAAATTTATTTTTCTGAAAATCTAAATCTAAAATATTCTGGAAATGGTTTAGCAATTAATCCTAAATAAGCAAAAAGTTTGGTGATTTGGTTGAAGTCTGATTTTTAATAAAAGTCATTTGAATTGAATAATATTTTTTAGATATAAAAATGATGTTTTTGATTGGCTAAAAATTGATATGTTAGAAACAAGCTTGACTATTGGCGTTAAAGTAAAGTAATTATATTTTAGTGTAAATGATTAATTAAATTTGAATGAACTAATAGGAACCAAATATATGTTTGGAAGGTATTTTTGATACTAAACCAATATGTCTATGAAGGTTTATAAAAGGGTATGACCTTATTTTGGATTTGTAAAATTATTAAGTAAACAAAATGAATAATACAGTTAAATTATTTAAATCTATAAATCCATTTACGCAATCTGTTATTGCAGAGCATGAAGTTTTGACAAATGTCCAATTGAATCAAAAAATGCAATTATCAGCATTGGCTTTCAAGAACTGGCGCACTACTACTTTTCAGGAAAGAGCCGATAGAATGAGAAAATTGGCAGGTATATTGAGGGCTAATAAAAATGAATTAGGATTGGTTATTACCAATGAAATGGGTAAAATTCTTCCAGAAGCAATCGCTGAGGTTGAAAAATCAGCAACTAATTGTGATTACTATGCCGAAAATGCTGAGCAAATGCTTAAAGATCGATATTACGACACACCTTTCAAGAGTATGTCAGTTTATGATCCAATGGGAGCTGTGTTTGCTATTATGCCTTGGAATTATCCTTTCTGGCAAGTGTTGCGCTATGCGGCACCGGCAATTATGGCGGGGAATGTTACTCTTTTAAAGCATGCGCCAAACGTTGTTGGTTGTGCCAAAGCCATCGAAAAGATGTTTATGGAGGCTGGTTTTCCAGAAGGTGTTTTCCAGCAAATAAACATTGATATTTTACAAGTAGAAAGTGTAGTTGCTTCTGATATTGTTTCTGGAATTACTTTGACAGGAAGTGAAATGGCAGGTTCTTCGGTTGCTGCATTGGCTGGAAAATATATCAAAAAATCCGTAATGGAATTGGGAGGATCAGATGCTTTTATAGTTTTGGATGATGCCGACTTGGAAAAAGCGACTACAGTGGCTACAAAATCTAGGATGCTAAATGCGGGACAGGCCTGTATTTGTGCAAAGCGGTTTATCGTTACTGAAAAAGTAGCCGATGAATTTGCTACACTTTTTGCTAATAAAATAACTGTTTTACAGCAAGGGAATCCGTTACAGAGTGGAATTGATATGGGACCTTTGGCTAGAATTGATTTGGCTGAGAAGTTAAGTAATCAACTAGGGAATTCTTTAAAACAAGGAGCTAAGATGGTAGTTGGAGGGGAGCGTGATCATTGCAATTTTCAGCCTACTCTAATTGATTTTGTAGATGCCAATAATATTGCTTTTAAGGAAGAGACTTTTGGTCCATTGGCAACTATTATTAGAGCCAAAGATGAAAATGATGCCATTGCTATTGCAAATAATCATAGATATGGTTTAGCCTCGGCAATTTGGACAGAAGACAGAGAGCGGGCGTATGCTTTAGCTAGAAGAATTGAAGCAGGAAATGTTTTTGTCAATTCTTTGGTTCGATCTGATTCTAGAATTCCTTTCGGAGGAATAAAAAAATCTGGATACGGAAGAGAATTATCTGAGGTAGGAATCAAAGAATTTATGAATATTAAGTCATTGATTATTGAATGATTTTATAAATAGATGAATTAATAAATCATTTTTATTCCTAA
>NZ_DASTTN010000004.1:0-7931 GCF_035760125.1 Flavobacterium sp. | reverse complement strand
TTTTTCAGATGAATTACAGGCAATCAATACAATTGAAAGGGTGGTTAGGATTAATATCTTTTTCATAAGTTTATATTTAATGGAAGTCATTATTTGGTAGTGATTTTTTCTAAACTGGCTTTTTTGTTGATGATGTTAACCATCGTTTGCAAGTACTTTTGTTGAGCGCTGTACAATTGACGTTGGGCATCATTGAAATCAAAACTGGTTGAAAGTCCTTCGGTAAATTTAATTTGCTGCTTTTTCTCAATTCTTTCTGCCAGATTCAAATTGCTTTTTGCGGTTTCGTAATCGGCGATGCTGTATTCGTATTCGCTCTTTGCGGTAGCATATTGTAATTTCAATTTTTGTTCGGTTTCGCTTAAAACTGTTTTTGCCTGATCCAAAGCAATTTTTGCCTGCTGTGTTCTGGAACTTCTGGCCAAACTGCTAAAAATTGGAACATTCAAACTAACTCCAATATTCGAATAATTGAACCAGTTTTGATGCTGTGTAAAAAATTGGAATTCATCTTTAAAAGCGGTATATCCAAAATTAAATTTTGCATCCAATGAAGGCAAGGCTTTGCTTCTTTGAAGTTTATATTCTAATGATCTTTGCTCTTCAAAATTGGTCGCTATTCTATAATCGATATTGCTGTTCACGTCAAATTCCGTATTTGAAAAAGAAAGATCCATGTTTTGAATGGTTAGAACATCTAATTTATCGGTCAATGTGATTTGGTCATTAATGTCAATACCCAAATTAATTTTCAGCATTTTGTAGGTGATATCCAATAAACGCTTATTGTAGTTTAAGGTACTTTCCAATGATGACAATGTGATTTGTAATTGTTCAACGCTTTCTTCTTCGATTAAACCATTTTTGTAAATGGCTTTGGTGTCGTTCAGTGTTTTTTGTAAGGAAGCAATGTTTTTTTCTAGAATAGCAATATTTTCTTTGGCTAATAAGACATTGCCATAAGAATTAATTACCATTTCCTTGATGTCAATATCTGACCTTTTTTTAGCGTTTTCATAATAGGCCAAATAGGTTTTGGAAGCTTGAAGTGCCACGATATAAGAACCGTCAAAAATAAGCTGGCTTAAAGTGGAACGTGCAACCATATTGTATTTGGTCCCAAAAGCTACTTCGGCATAAGTTCCGGGTTCTCCACCAAAGAATTCTGCTGGAACAACCGATTTTTGTAACACAAAATTGTCGGTAAAATCCACACCGGCATTAAGTTGTGGCAAACCCATTGCGGTAGTCTCCCATTTCTTTTCTTTGGCCGCTTCAATATCTCGACCGGAATTGATAGCCGAGTAATTATTTTCGAGAGCATGATCTATGGCTTGCTGTAATGAAAAGGAATAACTCTTATTCGAGTCTTGAGCATTGACGCTCAAAGTCAAAAGGGTCAGGGTTAGAATGAAAATATTCTTCATTATATATTTGTTTTAAGTAATTGTTTTTCAAGCTCGACTATTCCTTTTGGTGTTGCCATCGCTCTGGTGTGGTATTCCAGTGCCTGCAATTCCAGTTTTGTGGATTCTTTTTCGGAGCTGGTGTTTTCTTTTATGCTAAAAATTAAGGAGTAATAAAATTTGACATAGACATCAATATCCAGATCACTTCGGTATAAATCTTGTTGAATCCCTTTTTCTATATTTTGTTTGAAGCACATAGTACATTCGTCCAATTCCCTGCTCATTACCTTTTGATAGATTTCAGGATAATGTTTTTTTAATTGGTATAATGGTGAGGTATCTGTGGCCTTAAACATTTCTTTGAACATTTTTCGAATCTCAAAATTCTCTTCAATGGCATTGTGGTCTTTGGCAACAATAGTGTTTATGACTTCGTGGACGGTTTTGTGTACTAATTCTGTGCTTTCTTCAATCAATATTTCTTTATTACAAAAGTATTTGTAAATCGTTTTTTTGGAAATGCACATTTCACCGGCAATATCATCCATGGTGACGCTTTTAAAACCAAGTTTTAAAAATAAATCACTTGCTTTGGATATGATTTTATCTTTCATTTATGTTGTATGTAGTTGTGGGTTAGTTGGTTATTGTAAAAGTATAAAAGAAATATATTTTGTCAAACGGGATTTCATTGATTTTAATTATGGGTGAATTCCAAATTGGCAATAAGTTTAATATCAGAACCTACAGCATATCCTCCATTATTGGAATAGGCGTTGTAATTAAGGCCAAAATCCTTTCGATTGATATTTCCCGTGATTTCAAATAATGCTTTTTGAACTCCATTATAGTTGTTGTAACCAATAAATTCGGTGTCCAATTCCACTACTTTAGTAATGTTTTTGATTGTCAAATGTCCTTTTAGAAAATTGATATTTTTATTTACTTTTTCAAAAGAAGTCGATTTGAACTGAATAACGGGAGTTTCATCATAGTCAAAAAAGTCTATTAATTTCAAATCGGAGTTTCTGCTCTTATCGTTTGCTTTCAAAGAAAATTCGATGGAAGCATTTTCCACTTCGTTATTTTGTATGGCAACATGTCCTTTAAAATTATTTTTGGATCCTGACATGTAGTCAATCAAAGAATGTCTCGTCTTTATCAATACGTCTGATTCGTTTGAATCAATTTTCCATTCGTTTTCCATGATTGTGCAGTTTTGTAATTTTTTTGTAATGCAAATATAACAATGGAAACTTTAAAAACAAATAAAGTTTCCTTTGTCTTTGTTGGATTGTGTTTAAAATTAGATAATTAGCTTTTTATGTTATAGCAGATCAGACTATTTATAACTATTATTTCTTAAATTTGAAAAGCTATACAACTACGCTTTTTTTAGATAAATCTTAGATTAGATAGGAGAAAATTTATCAGATTGATACAAGTTAGGCGTCATTGTATTGCGACATCCTACACTCAGATATTTGGAATAAGAAATGAAAAAACAATTTAAAAAATCAAAATTATGGCACTTATCAATCCTCACATTAACTTCAACGGGAATGCTGAAGAAGCATTCAATTTTTATAAATCAGTATTTGGCGGAGAGTTCGTAAGGATTATCCGTTTCAAAGATATATCAAGCGCTGAATATCCAGTACCAGAAAATGAAGCAAATAAAATAATGCATATTGCTTTGCCTATTGGCGTAAACATTTTAATGGGCAATGATGTTCCAGAAAGTATGGGTCCAGTAAATGAAAATGAAAATAGATCTAAAATATCTATTAGCGCAGAAAGTCGTGAAGAAGCCGACAAGTTATTTAATGGACTTTCAGCAGGTGGAAATGTTGAATATCCTATTGACGACAGTCCGTGGGGTTCCAATTTCGGGATGTTTAGAGATAAGTATGGCATTGAATGGATGGTGGATTTTGACCCAAAACGTTAGCGTCACACTATAAAGACACAACCGAAAGAACAATTAACATTTAAAATTAATTGCATGGACAAGACAAACAAACCAGAAACCTTGGGATTGATACCAACTCAAATTGCTTGGGTCGTGAAGGATGTAGAGAAGTCAAAAAGGTTCTTTCAGGAAGTGTTTGGTGTTACAAATTTTAGTCCGATAGGCACCACTCGTTTGCAGGACTATGACGGAACCTATTATGGAGAACTTGCCGATGCTGAAAACCTTGTTGCTATGAGTTATTCAGGCGGGACATTTATTGAAATTATTCAACCCGTTTCAGGTAAAAGCATTTTTCAAGACTACATTAACAACAACCCAACGGGCGGAGTTCAACATATTGCTTACAGTACACCCATAGCAAATCTTGACAATGTGATTTCAGAGTTTGAAAATAAAGGCTTCAAAATAGTCAGTAGCTTTGATACACAAATAGCTAAAATAGTTTTTTTTGACACACGAGAAGAAATTGGTGTTTTTACCGAAATAATGGGCATTACAAAAGAAGGAGAAAA
Source organism: Flavobacterium sp. (assembly GCF_035760125.1). Lineage (GTDB taxonomy): Bacteria > Bacteroidota > Bacteroidia > Flavobacteriales > Flavobacteriaceae > Flavobacterium. The sequence goes on along the minus strand of NZ_DASTTN010000004.1, from coordinate 4,035 downwards.
AGCGGTTCAAGAAATGGAAATTGCGTTAGGACAGCAATAAATGGGTTTTGTAAAGTATAATTTATAATAATCATGAGAAAAATAATTGTTTTGTCATTTATTTCATTAGATGGAGTAATGCAAGCACCTGGTGGACCTAAAGAAGACCCATCAGAAGGTTTCGAATATGGCGGATGGAGCGCACCGTTCGATGATGAAGTTGGTGGCAAGGTGGTGCAAAAAGAGCTGGAACAACCTTCAGATTATCTTTTGGGCAGGAAGACATTTGAGATTTGGGAATCCTTCTGGCCTGAACATGCCGATTTTTGGCCTGGTATCAATGATGGTAAAAAATACGTTATGTCCAATACTTTAAAAAAAACAAACTGGAAAAACACTGTATTTATCGAAAGTTTGGAAGATATAAAAAAGCTCAAAAATTCAGAAGGTTTTGATATTCAAGTTTGGGGTAGCAGTAAACTTATTCAGCTGTTGCTTAAGAATGATTTAGTGGACGAACTCAGCCTCAAAATTCACCCATTGATTCTTGGTGCAGGAAAAAAGTTGTTTGATGATGGATCGATTCCGGCAGCCTATACATTAACTGAGAGTTTGGTCACGCCAACCGGAGTGATTATTGCAAAGTACAAACGTGCTGGTGAAGTTAAAACAGGTACTATGGGGCCTTAAGGAGAAATAAAATTTAAAGAACTATTTATAACAACTCAAAAAAATAAAAATTAAAAAATGGCAGCAACAGAAATATTTTTAAAAATGGTATTCGACAGATGGAATGGATCCATTACGAATTGGAATGCAATTCTCAGCAACTTAACGGACGAAACTTTGCAAAAGGAAATTGCACCTGGCAGAAACAGAGGGATTTATTTATTGGGACATTTAATAGCTGTACACGACGAAATGTTGAAACTATTGGATTTGGGTGAAAAGCTTTATCCCGAATTGTATGAGCCGTTTATTAAATCGCCTGACAAAGCAGTAGCGCAAATTCCAACTGCAGCAGAATTGAGAAGTTTTTGGGCTAAACAATGCGAAGTATTAAAACAAAAATTTGATAGTTTGAAACCCGAAGAATGGTTTGAAAAACATACTGCAGTTTCTGCCGAAGATTTTGTTAATGAACCACATCGCAATAAGTTAAATATCGTCATCACCAGAACCTCCCATTTGCAATACCATTCAGGGCAACTAGTATTGCTTAAATAATTTTTTAAAATAAATAAAAATGGCAACAACAAATTTTACAACAACGATAGTCGTAGATAATTCTGCAAGTGAAGTATTTAATGCCATCAATAATGTTAGGGCTTGGTGGCAAGGGGAAATTGAAGGCGAGACCAATAAATTGAATGATGAATTTATCTATCGAATGGAAGATATTCATTATTCAAAACAACAAGTAGTTGAATTTATACCAAATGAAAAAGTAGTTTGGCTTATAACCGACAGCAAATTAAACCCAATGAAATTTAAGGATGAAAGCGAATGGACAGGAACGAAGGTCGTATTTGAAATAACTGAAATTGATAATAAAACACAAGTTCGTTTTACTCATATTGGTTTGATTCCCGCATTTGAATGTTACGGGGACTGTTCGTGGGCTTGGGGACAGCTTATTGAAGAAAGTTTGTTTAGCCTAATTACAACAGGGAAAGGGAAGAATGTTTTTGGATAGAATCATAAGATTTTACAAAACGGCTTTTGTCTTGACAGTAAGTCACCAATAGCCGTTTCTTAGATAAAATATTAAGAATTGTTTTGATAGCGTTTGCGTAATAATTGCATCATGTATACGTTGATATCCCATTGATCGGCTATAGGCTGTCGGGTATAAGGTAAGGTTGGCATATAATCAGGTGGGCCAAATTCTGTCAAAATTGTCATCACTTCACCTTTCTGTTTTTTACGTTCGATTATTTTATCCCACCATTCAAAATGGCGTTTTACTGTCTCAGACCATTCGGGAGCACGAGGATCGTTTACTTGCGGGCCTTGTGAATGACCAATGCGAGCGTGAATGTGTTCAACGTTTTTGAGAGCCAAATTCACTGTTTCCTCTTGGTCGTATAATAAACTTTCATGTACATTGCACCAATGTGATACATCAAAAGTTAGTTTTAAGTCCGGATTTTTTTCAATAAACTGTTTTGTTATATGAGCTGCAAACAGCATGCGGCTGCGATGCGTTTCATGACAAATGAGAATGCCTGTTTCTTTAGACTTTTTAAAGGTATAATCAAGAAAGGCTTTGTTCTCATCATAACTATAATAATCTCTACCTGAATGGCAATTAACATATAGCGGTTTTTGGTAAGGATTGCTCAGTATAGCATCTAGATTAGAGCAAAACTCAGTAAAATGCTTTTGCCAGTCACTTTCCCAAATAATACACATCAATCCTACTTGCAGTTGATGCTTCTTCAAGGCTTCAAATAACTGTTGCTGTTCCTTGGCATCGGAGCTCCATAAAACTTCCACGCCATCATACCCATCTTTTTTAGCAGCGGCACAAAACTCCTCAATGCTTCCCTCATAACCCCAATTTGTAGCCATGATAAGTAGTTTAAAATTGCTGTTTTGGGTAAAACTGGGTTTTGTTTCGGCTTTTAACTGCTCTAAAGAGGGCAGCATCATTGCGGCTGCAGCCGATGCTGTAGTTTTGATGAAGCTTCGTCGGTTTTGAGACATAAATTTTTTTTAAAATGTTTGATTATTGTGAATCAAAAAAACAAAGCTGCCATTCTATATCAACCGCCACTCCAAATGTCTTGCCAGGAGAGGAATTTTTATTGAAATATTTTGTTGGAACTATGCATTGTTTAAATACAATTTGCTAAAATATATAATTTTATTTAATGAACACTACGTTATGCAATAGTCTAATTTGATAAAAAATAAGCAAAAAAATAATTTAGTTCTAAAATTAGAACTCTTGAACTAAAGGATAGCGAGCTCGTATCAGGGCATTGTTTTTTCTTCGGATGCCCTATCTTGCTAGCCGGAGTGTAAAACTGTCTGAAATGAACAAAAATTGAAATTTGTAGGTTTGTGACTATTATTTTCTATATTTGAAAAAACATAAAACGAAACAAACCTTCACCATTCTACCCAACTAAAAGATGTATACAAGAAGTTTTATTTCGCATATACACGAGTTAAGTTACAGCAAGTCAAGAATAACTTCGAACTATCTAACTTTAAAATAAAAATTCACCATTATGAAAAAAAGATTCACTCTTTTAGAATTAATCTTCTTTATTCTTTTTGCATCTACTACAGCTTTTGCTCAAGTAACATCTCAAAAAATCGATTTATTGATGGAAGATGCCTTGGTAAAGTTTAAGGTAGCAGGAGCATCAATAGCCGTTGTTATAGACGGTAAAGTAATTCACCAAAAAGGATATGGAGTTGCTTCTGTTGCTACAAAAAAATTGGTTGACGAAAACACCAATTTTCAAATTGCATCCAATAGCAAAGCATTCACGACGACAGCGCTTTCTATTTTGGTGGACGAAGGCAAATTGAAATGGACGGATAAAGTAAAAGACCACATCCCTGAATTCAAAATGTATAACGATTATGTAACTGAGAATTTTAATATCCAGGATTTATTAACGCATCGCAGCGGACTCGGATTGGGCATTGGTGATTTGATGTTTTTCCCTGATGGTTCAAACTTTACCATTAAGGATGTATTAAACAGCTTTCAATATTTCAAACCTGTTTCTGCTTTCAGAACTCAATTTGATTATGACAATTTACTCTACATAATTGCAGGAGAAGTAATAGCAAGAACAAGCGGTATGACTTATGAGGCATTTGTACAAACGCGAATTGTTGATCCGTTGCAAATGAACAATACTTTCGTAGGCAGCAGTTTGATGAAGGACAAAAGTAATTTAGCAACCCCACATTCATCCGAATCAGAAGCTATAAAAACAGTTGATCCCTTTGGTGATCAAATTAATGGCGCAGCAGGCGGGATATTCTCAAATGCTGCAGATATGGCAAAATGGGCGATCGTACGTTTGAATA
>NZ_DASTTN010000003.1:0-5444 GCF_035760125.1 Flavobacterium sp. | reverse complement strand
TCTGACTTATTTGAAAAACAATATGTACATCAGTAATGACAAATTCTACTTTAGCGGTGATTTTCGTTATTATATTTTCTCACAATCCAATTTTGGTTTAGGAACAGATATTATACCTTGGGGCTCAGAATTCAAAGATTTTAATTTTAGTTCTATAGAGCAACCCATGAATTACAATTACTTTAAATTTCATGAAACGGTTTCATACAATATCTTTCCTTCTTTTTTTATTGGAGCGGGAATCCACTTTGACAGTTATTCCAACATAGATGATAATCTTTTGGATGTTGCCAATGGACAATACACCTACCATTATAATTATTCAAAAAAATATGGTTTCAGTGACAAGAATTATGCGGTCAATGGAATGAGTCTAAATTTGATCTACGACACTAGGGATAATTTAATAAATACCAATAAAGGTTTGTTTCTGAACATGAACTACCGCTACAATCCGCAAACCGATCTTAACAGACACAGTAGTTCCACTTTATTGCTTGAATCCAGATATTTTATACCTCTTAGCAAAATAAACAAACAATACGTATTAGGCTTTTGGGCTTATGGTCAGTTTTTGGCCAGCGGTAAACTCCCCTATTTAAATCTTCCTGCTATTGGCTGGGACCAAAACAGCCGTAGTGGAAAAGGGTATATCCAAGGACTTTTTAGAGGTACAAACCTGATGTATTTTGAAAGCGAGTATCGTTTCCCAATTACCAAAAATCAAATGATAAGCGGAACGGTTTTTGCCAATGCCACAACGGCAAGTGATGTTGACACAAACCTAGGGCTATTCGAATCTATCCAGCCTGCGATTGGAGTAGGCTTAAGAGTCCTTCTAGACAAAGACACATTAACCAATTTTATTGTCAATTTTGGATTAGGGCGCGATTCTCAAACATTCTATTTTAATGACGGAGAAGGGTTTTAATACTAGCAAACAGGAAATCCAGATAGACATATCCCAGAGTTTTGGATACTAATACTTTTAACAAAAAATCAGTATCAGTTTTTACTATATTTGCGATCTTAAAAAACAACCCTTTTCTATGAAACACTTATTATCAGCCCTAGTGGCCTTGACTCTTCTTATTTCTTGCAACAAAAACAAAGAAGTAACAAATGAAGAAACAAAAGAACCAACAAAAGAAGCAACTGTTGATAACGTTGCCAAAAATGACAAAGAAATCACCGATTACATAGCCAAAAATAATTTAAAGGCCGAAAAAAGCGATTCTGGTTTATATTATGTGATTACTGAACCAGGAACTGGAGCGCAACCTACTGCAACATCAAATGTAACCGTTGCTTACAAAGGTTCTTTTACTAATGGAAACGTATTTGACCAAAGCGGTCCTGAAGGAATTTCTTTTGGCTTGGATCAAGTTATAAAAGGTTGGACAGAAGGTATTCCTCATTTTAAAGCTGGAGGTAGCGGTATTCTTTTGGTACCTGCTCATTTAGGATATGGAGATAGCACTATGGGCCCTATTCCTGGAGGTTCAGCACTTATTTTTGAAGTAAAATTAATTTCGGTAAACTAGTTCGATGTTTCCGATCTGAGCAAGTCAAATAACAACTTCAGAAAAACCACAACAGAACAAAATTTTGTCGTGGTTTTTCTATATCAAGCGATTACTTTTCATTTCGCTAATTGTTAAACAAAAATAACAGTCGCATTTTATTATTTTAGTGACTTAAAAAAACAATTCTATGAAATATTTATTATCTGCCTTAGTGACTTTAACACTTTTTATTTCTTGCACAAAAGCCGAGGAGAATAACGAACCTATTGATTACACTACCAAAAACGACAAAGAAATTAGCGACTATATAGCCAAAAACAAATTAACAGCACAAAAAAGCGATACGGGCTTGTATTATGTAATTAATGACCCTGGAACCGGAACACAACCAACTGCAACATCTAATGTAACTGTAGCCTATAAAGGTTATTTCACCAATGGAAGTATATTTGATCAAAGCAGTTCTGCCGGAATTTCTTTTGGACTTAATCAAGTTATTAAGGGCTGGACGGAAGGCATTCCTCATTTCAAAGCTGGAGGTAGCGGCATCCTTTTAATACCTGCACATTTAGGATACGGAAATTATTATTACAATGGTATTCCCGGTGGTTCGGTACTCATTTTTGATGTTAAACTAATTTCAGTAAATTAGGAGCATTCACTCAAGAGGAATTAAATTTAGCTCACAATAAAAAAACAAAACCACAACAAAATATGATTCTGTTGTGGTTTTGTTTTTAGCTGAATAACATATTATTGACTAATGTAAAAACATAAAATCAATTATAACCTGAGCCAATGCAGATTGAAATTGGGTAAACACTTATTTCTTCAAACTCTCTTGCCATTTACTACAATAAACCAAAAACAACTATTTATCTGCAAAGGGTCATTCGTTTGGACGGCATATACATTCGTTTGCAAAAAACAATAACTAAAAAAAGTTTGTTCAAAATAAAATCCTTAAATTTACTATTGGTTTTTATAGATTTTATTTCTATTAAAAAAACGACAACAAATACTAATATTCAATTAGTTAACTATTATTTTTTATAAAATAAAAATCATTCACACTTATTTATACTTAACTATTATGGGAAATTTTAGTTTAAGACCAAAAGGAGATTTCACCTGGACTGCCGAATATAGAGAGTTGTATATTCTGACCGAACATTGGCAGTCAGATTTGAAGTTCTACAAAGAGGATTTGCATTTTTTGTATCATCTTGTTGACAAATATTTCATTTCGCTAATCAACAAAGAAAATCTAGAAGAAATGAGAAATTTATCATCCGGTTTGTCAGAAACAAACATAAACTGTGATAGACTGCTTGAGAAAACATCTAAACATCTAGCCCATTTAGCAGAACTAATTGATGATCCTTTTAAATACGATTCTCATAAATTTAGAAGCGAGCACGAGAAATTAGAAAATGAGATTGCATCTTTTATCAAAAAATTCAGAGAAATCAAAAAAGAAACCTTTGTAGATATAGAACAAGTTGTCCAAAAAGAAGTCAAAAAACTAACTCCTTAAAGCCATTACAAGCCCGAAACTCAACTAAACTGATACAAAGTCAGAATTGGTCCGAATCTGTCAACATCTTACAAGTAGATTATTTTCTACGCTAGTGAAGTATGGCAATAAAAAACCACAACTGAAGATAATTCTATGTATTTTTTTTTAAATCCTAAATCGACCTAACAAGACTTAACAATTCTAGAACAAAAACAATTCAGACAACAAAAGACAATTGTTGTTTGCAAAATTTTATATTATAATTAAAATAACATGTAAATTTCGTACACCATACCCATTTCTACTAAAGACTGACCACATCCAAATATTAAAATAATTTCAATCCAATGAAAATTATAACTTTATTTTTGATTTGTGCCACATTTACCAGATGCAGTCCTATTTATTATGTACCTAATACCCAAAATGTGCCCGTAATAAAGAACAAAGGTCAAACAAATATACAGTTAACTATTAACAGCTCAGAAAGCACAGAAGGAACTGAATTGCAAGGCGCTTACGGAATAACAGATGAAATTGCATTACAGCTTAATGCAGATTGGGTTAAATCTTCTGAAAGTTCATCATATGGTTCTGGTAAATTCATAGAATTTGGCCCCGGTTATTATAGGAATATATCAGAACACTTCGTTTTTGAAACTTACGGATTATTGGGTTTTGGTAGTCTAAAATATGAAGAAGACATCAATACCCCGCAAGAAATTAATGCCTCCTTCACTCGTTTTGGTTTACAACCTAGCATAAGCTTTAGCAGCAAATACTTTAATGCATCTTTATCCAGTAGATTTGCAAACCTAAATTACAATTCTGTTAGCGGAAATTTATATGATGTTGACTACTTGAAAGCAAATAATTCCTATTGGTTAATAGAACCTGCCTTAACTCTTCAAGGAGGCCTCGAAAATATTAAATTACAAATACAATTCCAATACAGTAATAATCTAACGAATTCTAATTTCAGCCAGGATTATGCATTATTTTCTCTTGGTTTGAAAATTACTTTAAATCCTAAAAAATATTAAGCAAATCTTTTTAGCTATAAATCTGATTATTAAATATTTTAGTTTTCGTTATATAACTCATCGCAATGAATCTATTTTTTACCAAGCAATCGGATTGTAATCTTTCAAGAATTTCCCGCACCAGTGCTTCCCTGTATTGATTCCGTCAAACAACGGATCCATAACCCGCGCCGCGCCATCTACAATATCCAGCGGTGGCTGAAAATCTTGTTCTTCCTGTTTTCGTTTGGCCAACTCTGCCGGATCTTCGTCAGTTACCCAACCAGTATCAACGGCATTCATAAAAATTCCGTCTTTGGCAAGCGTTCCTGCTGCAGTATGAGTTAGCATATTCAAGGCGGCTTTTGCCATATTGGTATGTGGATGTCTGTCTTCTTTGAAATCACGGTAAAACTTTCCTTCCATAGCCGAAACGTTAATGATGTGTTTTTTTCCTGTGTTATCTTTCTTCATCACTTCCGAAAGGCGGTTACACAACACGAAAGGTGCAACCGAATTCACAAGCTGTACTTCAATCATCTCTGTGGTTTCTATTTGCCCCAACTTCAAACGCCAGCTGTTCACTTTTCGTAAATCTACCTGTTGCAAATCGGCATCAAGTTCTCCTTCTGGAAAAACTTCTTGTGCTACCAATGTATTGTCAAAAGAATATGGAATCTGAGATAATTTGGCAGAAGCCCTTAAACCAATTCCTGGTTCTGGTCCATGCCAAGTTACCGGCATATTTTGATTGGAAGAAGCTCCACTAGTCAATACTTTTAATTCGTCCAAACAATTGGTATGATCCAATAATAATTCTTGCGCTTGTTGTGGCAAAGAGCCAATTGGACGCTCTTCATTTTCCATTAAGTGCGTATAAAAACCAGCAGGCCTTCTCACAGTTTGTGCTGCATTATTAATCAGAATATCCAATCGCCCGTATTTTTGCTCAATAAAATTGCAAAAAATCTCCACACTCGGAATATGTCGCAAATCCAATCCGTGAATTTTCAAGCGATGTCCCCATTCCATAAAATCATCTTCTTTGGAAAAACGCAAAGCAGAATCGACTGGAAAACGAGTAGTAGCAATTACCGTTGCTCCACCTCGCAGTAACATTAATGTAATATGATAACCAATTTTCAAACGAGACCCCGTAATCAAGGCAATTTGCCCTTTTACATCTGCCGTTTGAAAACGTTTGGCATAGTTAAAATCTCCGCAATCGGGACACATTGAGTCGTAAAAATGATGCATTTTGGTAAACTCTGTTTTGCACACATAACATTTTCTGGGCGTCTCCAGTTCCAACTGTTCTTTACTGGCAAGATCACTCTGACCCAAAAGTTTTGGAGCCACAAAAATACTTGCTTCACG
>NZ_DASTTN010000002.1:0-14139 GCF_035760125.1 Flavobacterium sp. | reverse complement strand
AATAACGTATTAAATTTTTGTGCAAATAACTATTTGGGGCTTGCATCGAATGAGAAAGTAATAGAAGCAGGGATTGAAGCCCTTACAAAATACGGTTTTGGACTTTCTTCGGTTAGATTTATATGTGGGACGCAAGATATTCACAAAGAATTAGAAAAAAAAACAGCTGCGTTTTTAGGAATGGAAGATTGTATTTTATATGCTTCGGCATTTGATGCCAATGGGGGGATTTTCGAGCCGTTACTATCTTCTGAAGATGCAATAATATCAGATGAGTTTAATCATGCCTCTATAATTGACGGCATTCGCCTTTGCAAAGCAAATCGATTCAGATACAAGCACAACGATATGGGGGATTTAGAAGAACAGTTGAAAGCAGCTAGTTCTTCAAGGCGAAAATTAATTGTTACAGATGGTTCATTTTCTATGGATGGAACAATAGCCCAATTGGATAAAATATGTGACTTGGCAGATAAATATGGCGCTTTGGTCATGATTGATGAATGCCATTCGACCGGCTTTATTGGAGCTAGGGGAAGAGGTGTTCATGAATATCACAATGTAATGGATCGTGTAGATATTATCACGGGAACATTTGGAAAAGCGTTAGGAGGTGCTTCCGGTGGATTCACGGCAGCAAGAAAGGAAATTGTTGAATTGTTGCGACAAGTTTCCAGACCCTACTTATTTTCAAATACAATAGCTCCGTCCATTGTTGGCGCTACTTTAAAAGTGCTTGAAATTTTAACTGATTCCACTCATCTAAGAGATAAATTAGAAGAAAATACAAGATATTTTCGTCAAGAAATGATAGCTGCCGGATTTGATATTGTTCCTGGTTTGCATCCAATAGTGCCTATAATGTTATATGATGCACAGCTAGCCCAAGATTTTGCACGAAAACTATTGGAAGAGGGAATTTATGTAATTGGTTTTTTCTACCCGGTTGTGCCAAAAGGAAAAGCGAGAATACGAGTGCAGCTTTCTGCGGGACATGAATTAGATCAAATAAAAAAGGCAATCAAGGCTTTTGTTAAAGTTGGAAAAGATTTGAAAGTAATTGACGGGTAGTAATACTTTAATAAATGATTTAAAAAGCAATTTACAGGTATTAAAATCAGTAAAAATGTAAAAAGTTTGTTAGTTAAGAATGCTAAAAGTCGGGTATTATTTGATTCAAATAATATCCGATTTTTTATTTTACCATTGTCAGAAAGGACAAACACATCTTGAGAATACTCTTAGTGCATTTTTTTATTAGAAAACATGATGATTCGAAGAATACTTCGTTTTGTATAATCTATTCTTTTAAAATTAATGTTCCGAAAGAAGAAGCTATATGGAAATTGGGTGTTTCTGTATTTGGATTTACCCAGGTTATCCAGGTTGGTTCAAAATTTCCGTTTTGGTCTGGCGAATATTTTGCCCTAAAAATACCTGTTTCGATTTTGTTGTTTTTAATTAAATTAAAATCTTTTAAAGATTGAATCGAAATTGAACCTTCAACATTGAAAGAATCCTCTTTTATGGATGATTTTACTACTATATCTTCCTTTGGCCAATTCCAACTAAAATCCAAATTCTTATTTGGATAAGCGATAAAATCCATTAATCGTGCAGCGGTATCCATTTCCAAGCAATAATAAGGATTCAGGGAATCGTCAGGTCTAAAAAAAAGTTCCACTCTATCTGAATCATTGATACTGTCAAAACTATCATCCTGTTTTTCTATGTGAATTGATGAATCTAGGACAGTGAAGTTGAAAAATAATTTTTCAGAATCCCAAAGTGCCCTAAATGTAATTTCTGATGGTTTTTTACTATCCCATGGAGAACAAAAATCGTTTAGCGTCATGGCATTATTCCACAAATTGTCATCTCCTTTTCCGGAAATAATCAACTGTTCTTTTTCGATTAAATTTACTGTGTATTCTTTTATTTCGTGATTCATTTTATGTCGAATTTATTTTTTAGATAAAGCTCAGTCCGAACTATTTTTTGTAAAAAATAATTAAAAATAATTTCAATTTATTTCTTTATAAAATCACCATTTCACTTGTCTTGTTTACGGTACTTTTTTAGCGCTAATTTTTAACCACAAATAAAGCAAATAAAACTCTAAAAAATGGTAATTATAACGTTAGAGAATAATTATTTAATTTTCAATGATACTATTTATTTTCTACAAATAAATATCATTTAATCAGTATTCCAATCATTTGTCAGAAAATAAAATTCTAAATCTGCTAAATACCTTTTTTAAATGATTGGAATTGTATTACAAAAAATGTGTGTTTATCTAGTTTTTTGTGCTCGAGAACACAAATTTAATGTGTTCGAGCACATTTTTTGCGTTTTTCCTTGTTTAATAAAAATATAATATATAGTTTCGTAATTGAATTGTAGATTTTATTGTTTGAATTTTAATTTTTCAGCATCAAAAAAATGACTTTGCCATCATTTTAACTTTAAAAATGAATATGTATTTAGTTAAACATTTTCTTTTTTAAAAACACTTTAAAATTTTAAAAATCAGAATAAATAAAACAAAATAAATTCTTCTTTTTTATGAGATTAAAATAGACGTGTTTGATATCATAGCACAAAAGGGGAGTGAATTAATAAAAGATTGATTAAGTATACCAAACCAAAAAAAAAACAGTAAGTATGAATGAAATAACCAAAAACAAGCAGGAACACTTTCGGCTTAACATTATCTCAGGGAGAATGGTCAAAATTACCACAGTTTTGCTATTCAATTGGACTTTGCAAGCTTCAGCATCAGAATGTTTAAAAACAAATCTTCCTATTGAAGTTAATGTTCAAAATATACAAAAGCAAATTAAGGGGAAGGTTACCGATGAAAATGGTCTGCCTATACCAGGAGTAAATATTCAGGTAAAGGGGGGTAAAGAATCTGTTCAATCAGAATTTGACGGGTCTTTTACAATTAATGCAGATGAAGCATCAGTTACTTTAGTTTTTTCTTTTATTGGAAAGGAAACTAAAGAATTGAAAGCCGGTTCAGGTTTCATGAATGTTGTTTTAAAAGAAGCAGGTCAAAAATTAGATGAAGTTGTTATTGGATACGGAAAACAAAAGAAAAAAGACCTTACAGGTTCAGTTAGTTCTGTTGGTAAAGACAACCTGAACTTAGGAGGAACTGTTTCTAATGTTGGTCAAGCTTTACAGGGGCGCGCCTCAGGAGTACAGATACAACAAAACAGTTATGCTCCTGGTACTAATCCTACGATTATTATTAGAGGAGGAAACTCAATTAACGCATCCAATGCTCCTTTGTATGTAGTAGATGGATTTATAACGGCTACAGGTGCTTCGATTAATCCAAACGATATTGAAAGTATCCAAGTTCTAAAAGATGCAAATGCCACTGCAATTTATGGTTCAAGGGGAGGAAATGGTGTAATAATGATAACAACCAAAAAAGGGAAATTAGGTAAATTACAAATTGAAGGTGAAATCTCTGATGGTTTTCAAAACATAATCCATAACCCTTCATTATTATCTGGGCAACAATATGCAGATATTCAAAATGCAATTGCAGCAGAAAACGCTTTGCCTCCAGTTTTTCCAGTAAGTTTTCCTATAGCAAATACTAATTGGTTTGAAGCTGCTACCCGTCCGGGAGAAGTAATCAACAGAACATTAACTTTTAGCGGAAGTGATAAAGTTTCTAAATTTTATCTTTCAGGAAATTACCTAAAACAAAAAGGAGCTGTAGAAAATACTGATTATGAAAGATATAGTGTTCGAATGGGCAGTGAGAAAAGATTTAATGATAAACTAAACATAGGCACTAATGCTTATGGTGCGTTTAGTGAAGGAAATAATAGTGATTTTGGAGACAATATTTTATCTCCAATGTTTTCTGTTCAAACAGCTCCTCCTTCAATCCCTATTTATAATGCTGATGGAACCTATTATAAATACAAAGGAAAAGATAATGCTTTAGCACTTTTATTGGAACCTACTGATCATAGAATTACACGATTAGTAAATGGAAACATGTTTTTAGATTATGATCTTATTAAAAACCTAACCTTCCATTTTGGAGCTGGAGCAGAATGGCAAGAAAGCATTCAAGGAAAATACACTCCTAGAACATTGGTTGCTGGAGCGGCTTTACAAGGTTCTGGTTCTGAAAACAATACAACAAATTTTAGATGGAGTACTGATTCCTATTTAACCTATAAATTTAACATAAAAGAACATGCTGTAACAGCAATGGTCGGAACATCTAATCAAAAAGATACTTCCGAATATTTAAATGCTGCAGGCACTGGTTTTTCAAGTGATTTATTAACGTATTACAACCTTGACGGTGCTGCAGTTTATTTAAAACCTGAAACTGAGAAATCAGAAGCTAAACTTAAATCTATTTTCGGTAGATTGAATTATTCTTTTACGGATAAATATTTATTATCGTTTACCTATAGACATGATGGATCCTCTCGATTTGGAGAAAACTATTCATATGGAAATTTTCCATCTGTAGCTGCTGCCTGGAAACTTATTAATGAACCCTTCATACAAAAATTAAATACTTTTTCCGATCTAAAATTAAGAGCGAGTTGGGGTATTGCAGGAAGTGATGCCAGTCCAGATTATGCATACTTGTCAAGGTTAACTTCTTGGGGAGTTACAATTGGCCCTGGTAATTTTGTACCAGGAACTGAGCCTGCCAATTTATCAAATCCTAGTTTGTCATGGGAACAACAAGCTCAAACCAACTTAGGTTTAGACATGGGATTCTTTGATGACAGACTTTATGCGACAATCGATGTGTACAAAAAACAAACTACAAAAGCACTTATAGACATTCCTGTTGGAGGATGGTGGGGTTTCAGTGGTCAGAGACTTAATTCAGGAGTTGTTGAAAACAAAGGAATTGAGTTAGGAATAAGTAGTGATAACATTAAAAACGATAACTTTTCTTGGAAAACAAATCTAAATTTTGCTTACAATAAACAAGAATTAATATCCCTTGCAGATAATGTAAAAATTATTAGCCGTAACACATCTAACCCAAGCGGAACCGTTTCCGGTCAAGAGTTTACAAGACTGGAACCAGGTAAGGAAATGGGAGTATTGTATGGGTATAAATATGCAGGGGTAATAAAAACGGGTGAAGTTTATGCGCCACAACCGCTTTCGAAACCGGGAGATCCAAAATATGAAGATCTAGATGGAGATGGTAAAATTACAGACAAGGACAGAGACTACTTAGGAAATTCTACTCCTCATTATGTTGCGGGATTCAACAATGATTTTAAATATGGAAATTTCGATTTAAACATCTTTTTCCAAGGAGCATTTGATTATTCTTTATATAATATGACTGCAATGGTGGGGGAATCTACTACAAGTACAGATGCCCTAAACAGATGGGTTGCAGGCACAAATGAAAATACTGATATTCCAAGAGATGGATATTACAAAAGTAAGTATGGCAGTTATGTAAATTCAAAATTCGTTGAAGAAGCCTCTTATGTTCGCCTGAAAAATATATCTATTGGGTATCTTATTCCTGAGAGTGCTTTAAAGCAAGTTAAATTTGTAGATTATATCAGATTGTATGCTATAGGCCAGAATTTAGCAACTTTCACAAACTATTCTGGAAATGACCCAGAAGTAAATGGGCACTCCGGCAGCAATTTGGGTGGAGGAATCGATTTTAACTCTTTTCCAGCTTCCAGAACCTTTATTTTAGGTATCAAAGTTGGAATTCATTAGTCTAAAAAGTTTTTAGTAACATTAAATTTATTAAAATGAAAAAATATACAATACTATTGCTTTTACTTACCGCAGGAGTACAAATTTCATGTAATACTGATCTTGATCCTACAGTATATAGCAGTTTGACGAATGCCAACGGTTATCAAACCAAATCGGATGCGATGGCCGCCGTTAATTCCATTTATGGCAGACTAAAAGGACCCGCAGTGGGCGATAACTTTTCGTACTGGGCAACACGACATTTTGCCTTAACCGATATTGCTACAGATTTAGGTCATTGCCAATTTACTGGAGATCCAGGGCAATTGTCATTAGGGCTATGGAGCTCTAACAATGGATTGCTTCTAGAAGATTGGAATGCAATGTATAAGTTAGTTTCCAATGCTAATAATGCTATTTATTATATTTCTAAAATGACCGAAATTTCGACAGAGGAAAAACAACAATTTATAGCTGAAGCAAAATTTCTAAGAGCAGTTGCCTATATGGATTTGACAGATTCTTGGGGACCCGTAGTTTTGATTACACAAGATAATTTGGGAAATCCTGATTATCTAGGACAAACACCACCAACTTCTGTTGAAGAAATTGATGCTTTTCTAATAGGTGAACTTAATGAAGCTGCAAGTATATTGCCTGTTAATTATCAAAGTAATCCTATATATGGTAGTAATGATGTAGGTCGTGCGACAAAAGGTGCTGCGCTAACGTTACTAGCAAAACTATATTTGCGTGCTCATGATTGGCAAAATGTAGTTAAATACACAAAACAGGTAATGGATCTAAACCAATATCAACTTTTTCCTTCATACTTAGGCTTGTTCAAAGAAAGTAACAAGTGGTGTGATGAAAATATTTTTTCTTCACTTAGTGATGCCAATGTAAATGGAACAGAATTGTTAAATCACTTTGGACCAGAAAGCCATCCTGTTGTTGCGGAAAGATGGCAATATTACGCTGTAAATTGGGATTTCTATAACTCTTTTGGTGATGAAGACGAAAGAAAACAATGCTTTTTCCCTGAATATATGGGCACTGATGATTTATTGCACAAACAAGCTCCTTTTTTGGGTGCTGAACCACCAGAAGGCGAATTTTATATGCAGGATGTTGCTACTCGAAAATACGCAGATGATGAAACTACAACCTATTATGATGGTCACAGTGTAGATATATTACGTTATGCAGATGTATTACTAAGCAGAGCTGAAGCATTGAATGAAATAAGTGGTCCAACTAGTGAAGCCATAGATCTTATCAATCAGGTTAAAGGACGATCTCATGCCAAACTTTTGGTTTTATCAGATTACAACCAAAGCACATTAAGAGATGCTATTTTGCAAGAAAGAGGTTGGGAACTTTTCTATGAAGGGAAACGCCGCGCAGATTTAATCAGGATGAACAAATATGATGTTCTTGTAAATGCATATCATCTTAGAGTTGGAGAAACTGCAACAATAAAAATGCCTCAAAATAAATATTATACGTATCCACAAAGTCAAGTAAATCTTAACACAAAATTAAGCAACGCTGATAGACAATAAAAAAATAAGTCAAGAATAGGCGGATAATTTTAACGCTGCCTGTTCTTGATTTTTATATAAAGAAGTACTTTTCTGTTTCATTAAAGAAACCTTTCAAATGATTAAAAAAATAGTTTTAAAATTGAGTTTTGTTTTGGTATTACTAGCATTGTTTAGCTGTTCCAGAAATCAGAATCGTATCCTAAATATCAATATTGGGACTCATAGCAACAACGAATTAAAAATTCAAATCGATGTTACTACGAGTGACGATGTTCAGGTATTTGCAGAATACTGGTCGGATAAAAAAGGGATAAAAAACAAAATAACTTCTCCAATTTCAAAAGCTGGTCTTAAGCATTCTTTAGTTCTATGTAATATCGCCCCGGAAACTAATTATAGTTATCGGTTGATTACAATACAAGGTGAAGAAAAAATAACAAGTAAGGTATATAATTTCAAGTCCAGAAAACTTCCTGAATGGCTACAAAAGCAATTTAAGGCAAGTTGCGAAAATCCAAAACTTTTGCCTCAAAATTTCAAAAAAGGGTTTATGCTTTTAGCCAAAAGAGAAACTCCAGGAGTTGCTTATATTGTTGATTATAAAGGAAATTTGAGATGGTATCATACTGTAGAAGGAACGGGATTCAAAGTTTCCTGTTTTACCGATGATCAAAGCATTATTTCTATACTTGGAAAAAATGATGAACCAACGAGTTATGGTAGCGAGATTTTAGAAATTAATTTGCAAGGTGATACATTAACGCATCTTAAAAAAGGTCAAGGCGATTTTAAACAAGTCATTCATCATGAAATCATAAAAAAATCAACCAACGAAATAGTAACTCTATTTGTTGATGAAAGAATTACTGATTTAACTGCCATTGGAGGTAAAAAGAAAGATACCATCAATGGTGACGGAATTATTATTTTTGATAAAAAAGGAAAACAACTTTGGAAATGGAGTGTTTTTGACGATTTAGATCCAATGAAAGATAAAGCATTGTTGAAAACCAAAAAGGATTGGATGCATGCTAACAGTTTGAATTATGACAAGGACGGCAATTTTATTATTTCGTTTTATAATAATGGTCAAATTTGGAAAGTAGATGCCAAAACCGGAAAAGTAATCTGGAAATTAGGAAAAGGCGGAACAATGACAATGCCAGCCAACTGTAATTTTTCTCAAGCCCACGCGGCACATATTAACCAAGAAGGAAGTTTAATGTTTTTTGATAATGGTGTCGATAAAAAACAATCTTCCGTTTTTGCTTTGAAAGTAGATGAAAAAAGCAATGCCGTAAAACTAGATTACCAAGTGAAATTACCAAAAGAAATCTATAATGACAGAATGGGGAGTGCTTATATGATTGATAAAGATGCTATATTATGTTGTTGTTCTAAAAGACATATTACAGTCCTGACCAATAAAAAAGGGGTATTGTTATGGGCCTTAGAGTCTGAAATTCCACCTTATAGAGCTAAGTTTATTCCGGAAGATAAACTCAAACCGTTTCTTTTTAATTAAAAAAATAACCAAAAGGTAAGAGCTGTTTCAATTGGGATAACTTTTAAATACCTGGATTTAATACCTTATCAGTATGAAAAAAAATGTTGTAATCGGAATCCTTTTTGCTTTGCCAATAATGATTTTTAATTCTTGTAATTCTTCTTCGGCGAATACAGTTGCAAAAGAAGAAACAAAAGATGAATCTTATATCACCATCGATACTTCAAAAATTCCAAATGATAAGTTTGGTGAATCGGTGCGTTATGGAAGAGAATTAATGCTAAGAACGGCATATTATATTGGTCCAAATGGAGTTAAAGGAAAATATTTGGGCAATAAAATGAATTGTACCAATTGCCATCAAGATGCAGGAACTAAGCCTTACGCTTTTAATTTGATGTCATCGCATGACAATTATCCACAATACCGTGGGCGAGAAGACAAAGTACTTACGCTTGCAGAACGTGTAAACAATTGTGTTATGCGCCCTCATTCCGGAAAACCATTGCCATTGGATAGTGACGAAATGGTTGCTTTCTTATCTTATTTTAAATGGATTAGCAAGTTTGTGCCAAAAGACAGTTTGTTTAAAGGATCAAAAAACCTAAAAATTGAATTTCCTGAAGTAGCAGCAAGTCCCGAGAGAGGAAAAGTACTTTTTACTGAAAATTGCGCTCGTTGTCACGGAAATGATGGAGAAGGAAAATTCAATGAGGACAAATCAGGATATGTTTACCCGCCTTTATGGGGAAAATATGCTTACCAACCTGGTTCAAGCATGCACAGAGTTATTAAGCAAGCACAATGGCTAAAAGGGAATATGCCTTTTGATAAAGTAACTGTAGGTAAACCGTATTTAACAGATGCTCAAGCACTCGATATTGCAGCTTATGTTAATGACGATTCTGTTCATACCAGACCAAACCCAAAAACATTGGATTATCCAAATCCAAAAGCAAAGGCAATAGATTATGCTCACGCCCCTTTTAGTGACCCTTTCTCTGAAAAGCAGCACAGACTTGGACCATACAAACCAATTATTGAATATTGGAAAAAGCAAGGTTGGGAGGCTATTTACTAAACGGTTTGATAAAATAATCTATTACTATTCTATACATTTTTTTGAAAAAAAATACAATCATGAAAAACAACTCAAAACAGAGATTTTTTATAAGTAACTTATTTGCACTTTGTCTTTTTATAACTACTGGTGCTTTACGTGCACAAGAGTTAAAGTACACTGATGGAAACAACAGTTGGAATCCAAGTTTACTCGGAAATCATCGTGTTGTAGTACAGTTTACGGGTAGCGGAACAGTTGCCAAAACAACAATCGACTGGAGAAGAAGAGACGAAAATCCAGAACAAAAACAGATCATAGTTCAGGATGCTAAAACAGGCAAAAATATTCTTAATGTGAAGCCTGAAAATATAAATAGAGAATCGGGAACTATTTTTTTTGAACCTGTTTCCGGTAAAGGGACTTATTATGTGTATTATTTGCCATACATAGATGAAGGACCAAATGTATATTATCCAAAAGGGGTTTATGTTAAAGCAAAAAATACTGCTGATGCCGCATGGTTGTCGAAAGCAAAAACCGATTTAAAAACTAATTGTAGTGTTTCGGAAATTCAAAGCATCAATGCTTTCAATAGTTTTTATCCTATGGAAGTAATTGCTACGGCAACGGAAACACAAAATCTAATTGCCCAAAATAAAGGAAAAGAATTCTTGGTTTTTCCAGAAGATAGAATGAATTCTATCAGAATGCAAAAAGATTTACCAAAACGATGGATTGACAAGGGAATTCAAAATACTTTCACCGATACTGCATTAAAGGGAGAATATTTGGCTTTTCAGTTGGGTATTTATGCTTTGCAAGATTTAAGCAATGTAAAAATTACGTTTTCAGATTTAAAAAATAAAGACGGAAAAACAATTTCGGCAAAAAATATAGGCTGTATCAATACAGATGGAATAAAATATGATGGTTCTGTTTTTTCAAACAGTGTGAATGTTTCTAAAGGTAGAGTGCAAGCCATGTGGTGCGGAATTGATGTTCCTGAAAGCACTACTGCTGGAGATTATTTAGGTGAGGTTTTGGTTAGTTCTGGTGGTGCCACTCAAACAGTTTCTCTTCATTTAGTGGTTAATGAAGGTGTAACTCACAATGGTGGCATCGACCAACCTGAGAAAATGACCAGATTAAAATGGTTGAATTCTACAATGGCACAAGAAAACACCGTTATTGCACCCTATACGCCATTAGAGGTAAAGGAAAACGAGATTTCATTATTAGGAAGAAAAGTACTTTTGAATAAAAATGGATTACCAACCCAGATTCAGACTTTTTTCACCCCCGAAATGACTTCAATTGGTACTAAAGCCAATGATATATTAGCCGCTCCTGCCCAATTCCATTTAGTGGATAATGCCGGAAAAGAAATTAATAATTGGAAAAATAGCAGTTTCAAATTTACGAAGAAAGAGGCTGGAACTGTAGCGTGGGAAAGTTCCAATACCGATACTGCTGTTGAAATGCAGGTAAACGGAACCCTTGAATTTGATGGGTTTTTATCATATACTGTTAAAATTACTGCTCTTGAGGATGTTACTTTCAATGATATCAATTTTCAAATGCCTTTGCAACCTACATCAGCTAAATATTTGATGGGATTGGGGCAAAAAGGAGGAGAACGTCCAGAATCACTTAAATGGAAATGGGACGTTGCCAATAAAAATCAAGATGGTGCATGGATTGGAAATGTGAATTCAGGATTGCAGTTTTCGTTAAGAGATGAAAAATACAGCCGTCCTTTGAATACTAATTTCTATTTACAAAAGCCATTAATCTTGCCAGCTTCTTGGGGTAATGAAAACAAAGGAGGAATTGATATTGTTCCTAGCGGAAAAACGGTTTTGGTTAATGCTTACAGCGGAAATCGAAGCATGAAAAAAGGCGATGTTTTGTACTATAATTTCAATTTGTTGATTACACCTTTTCACGCAATCAATACAGATTTCCAATGGGATAGTAGATTTTATCACAGATATAATAATTTAGATACCATTTCAAAAACGGGAGCTACAATAGTAAATATCCATCATGCTACCCCAATAAATCCATACATCAATTATCCTTTTGTCGAACATGAAAAGATGAAAAACTATATTGATGAGGCGCATAGTAAAGGATTAAAAGTTAAAATTTACAATACCATTAGAGAGCTAAGTAACAAAAGTTACGAGATACATGCTTTGAGAAGTTTGGGTCATGAAATTTTTACTCCTGGTAAAGGAGGAGGATTTAATTGGTTGCAGGAACATATTGGAGAAGATTATATTGCAGCATGGTTTGTTCCCGAAATTAAGGATGCAGCTATTGTAAATAGCGGTATGAATCGTTGGCACAATTATTATGTGGAAGGAATGAATTGGTTGGTTCAAAATGTAGGTATAGACGGTGTCTACCTTGACGACGTAGCTTTTGACAGGGTTACCATGAAGAGAGTTAAAAGGGTATTGACCAAAGATGGACACCCTGGAATAATTGATTTGCACAGTGCGAATCAGTATAACAAAAGCGATGGATTTAATAACAGTGCTAATCTATATATGGAGCATTTTCCATATCTGAACAAACTTTGGTTTGGTGAATATTTTGATTATGAAAAAAATCAACCTGACTTTTTCTTGACAGAAGTAAGTGGAATCCCTTTTGGACTTATGGGTGAAATGTTGCAAGATGGAGGAAACGCTTGGCGTGGGATGATTTACGGTATGACGAACAGAATGCCTTGGAGCGAAAATGCAGATCCAAGACCAATCTGGAAAGTATGGAATGATTTTGGTATCAAAGGTTCAGAAATGATTGGATATTGGAGCGAAAATTGTCCAGTAAAAACTTCAAATACCAAGGTATTAGCAACAGTTTATAAAAAGAAAGGTTCAGCATTAATATCTATTGCAAGTTGGGCTGATGAGGATGTAAAAGTAAAACTGAATATTGACTGGAAAAAATTAGGAATTGATCCTGCTAAGGCTAAAATAACAATTCCAGAAGTAAAGAATTTTCAATCAGCACAACAATTTTCTGTTAATTCGGAATTAGCTGTTCCAAAAGGAAAAGGATTGTTATTGATAGTTAATCAATAATCCTTTTTTAAGTCTTTTTAACTTGAATTCTATTGTTCTTTATGGTTTGGTTATCATGATACTTAAGGGTATAAAGAAAGAGCAATGTAAAGGAATAAAAGACACAATGTATGAAATCGCCATGATTCTAAACACAAAAGAAGAATGGCGATAACATATTACTTAGCCTGTTAGCGATCATTCGAATCCGTTAAAAAAATAAATATCTAGCATGAAATTTAAATCAGTATTACTTCTTTTCTGTTTTATAGGTCAGTTTGCTGTTGCTCAAAATAGTGCACCAACAATCAAAGTGTATAAAAAGGTTTTTACAACCTATCCTTTTTCGGATCCGGATCCTATCCCAAAACCAGACTCAAAAATCTATCCGTATTACCGATTTGATGGCTTTACAGATAAGCCTGTACAAAAGGAATGGAAGGTGATAGAACTGGAGAACGATTATATTAAACTAACGATATTGCCAGAAGTTGGCGGTAAGGTTTGGTCAGCTATTGAAAAATCAACCGGAAAAGATTTTATTTACAACAATCATGTGATTAAATTCAGAGATATTGCTATGCGTGGACCTTGGACCAGCGGTGGTGTTGAAGGGAATTATGGAATTATTGGGCATACGCCAAATTGTGCCACACCGGTAGATTATGTAACCATTACCAGAGAAGACGGCAGTGTGAGTTGTGTGATTGGAGTGTTGGATTTACTCACTCGAACTTCTTGGAAATTAGACATCAATTTGCCAAAGGATAAGGCTTATTTTACAACCAATTCATTTTGGTTTAATGATACTGCATTCGAGCAACCGTATTATACTTGGATGAATACTGGAATTAAAGCAGCCGGTAATTTGCAATTTATTTATCCAGGGAAAAATTATCTTGGTCACGATGGTGAGTATAATTCATGGCCAATCAATAAAGAAAACGGAAAGGATGTTTCTTTTTACAACAACAACAATTTTGGAGGGTATAAATCATACCACGTGTTTGGAAAATACAGTGATTTTTTTGGCGGATACTGGCACGATGAAGAATTCGGAATGGCTAGATATAGCAATCACGATGATAAACCCGGAAAAAAAATATGGATTTGGGGTTTATCTCAACAAGGGATGATCTGGGAAAAATTATTGACGGACACAGACGGACAATATGTAGAAGTGCAAAGTGGAAGATTGTTCAATCAATCTAG
>NZ_DASTTN010000001.1:0-8001 GCF_035760125.1 Flavobacterium sp. | reverse complement strand
ACCTTTATGGACAGTGAAAACATTTACAAAACGACTTTGCCTCAAGAAGGCATTATTGTTATGGGAAATGAAGCCAACGGAATTTCGGAAAATATAGAAAAACTGATCACGAAAAGGCTTACCATTCCACGTTTTGGAGATCTTCAAATCACCGAAAGTCTAAATGTAGCTACTGCAACAGCCATTATCCTGAGTGAATTCAGAAGACAAAGTTAAAAATTAGCTTAACTTTAGTGAAAGGTAAAATTAATTAAAAACCCTCTCGATTTCATAGCCTCAATATTACCTGTCCAAGGACTGTTAGGATCTTTGTCACGTATTAATTCGTCAGAAATCCCAAATTGCCCTCTAATAGATGGAGAAAATATAAAGTATTCTGAAAAAATATCAATCCCAAAACCCAACTCGTAATTGGTGGTCCAGCTTTTTACTCTAAATCGCTCTTCTAGATTGTCGTCTAAGGATTTTGCATTACTGGACAAATTCAAATTTGCTGATACTCCTCCCAATAAATAAGGACGAACATTTCCAGTTCGAAGAGAAGAAAATTTCAACAATAAAGGAAAATTGATATAAGTGCTGTTTATATCCCTGATTGCATCGTTTGGACTATTAAAACCAACGGTAGGAGGATAATGCAACGTTCTATTGGCGTAATAAAGCCCCGGTTCAAAACGTAAATCCAAATATTCCATCAACCTTACATTGGTTACTAATCCAACATTGAATCCCACAGCATTATCCGTTTGGATATCAGTTGAATATCCTGGATCCGTTTCCATTTTTTTATAATCAATTTTAAAATCATAAGAGTTAAATCCTAAAAAAAATCCAAAATAGATTTTTTTCTTTTGCCAATTTTCTAAATTTATAATAGGATCCTTACCGAAAATACTTTTTGAATTCTGTGCACTTCCTTTTATGGCAATAGTCAATAGAATTAATACAATTATTTTTTTCATAATTATGCTGAATGTTTTCAGTATTATTTTTTAGAAGCCGAGTAAATAGTTGCAACTCCAAAAGTTTGCGGCATAGCCTTTACATTTATAAACCCAGTTTTCCTTAAAATATTGTTTAATGCTTCTCCATAAGGAAAAGAAGCAGCTGATTCAGATAGATATCCATACGCAACATTATCCTTTGAAAACAGCTTCCCTATTAATGGTAAAATATTTTTGGTGTAAAAACTATACCCTTGTTTGTAAGGCGTTTTCTCCGGCACAGATGTTTCTAAAATAACAAAAATCCCCCCTGGTTTTAAAACTCTCAAAATTTCAGCCAACCCTTTTTCAAGGTGCTCAAAATTTCGAACACCAAATGCCACGGTTATAGCATCAAAAAAATGATCTTCAAAAGGCATATTTTCGGAATCTCCCAATACCATTTCAATAGTTTGGGATAGCTTTTTTTCTTCAATTTTCTTTACACCTATCTCCAACATCCCAGCAGAAATATCAAGACCGATAATTTTTTTAGCTTGCGTTTGCGCCATCAAGATAGCAAGGTCTCCAGTTCCTGTTGCAATATCTAATATTTTTTCAGGATTAGTCTCGGCAACCAATTGCAATACTTTTTTTCTCCATTTAACATCAATACCAAACGATATAACTCGATTAAGGCTATCATAGTTCCCTGAAATGGTATCAAACATTTTGGCAACTTGTTCTTTTTTACTAAGTGAAGAATCTTTATAGGGTGTTATTTCTTTTGGCATTTTTTTAGTTTGTACAAATATAAACAAACTGCATAAACTATAAATGTGTTTTTGATTTTGGTTAAAATTTTATTTAGAAATTCATTTTTATACTAAATATCACATTTAAAATAAAAATGAAAATAATTGAAATATCACCAAAAGTGGGTATTGTGGAAACTGTTTTTAATGCTGATGTTTGTACTTTAAAATTTAAATATTTTTTTTAAATGATTAGACGGGAATTAATGACCCAAATCAAATGGATGCTTCTTGCGCTATTTATCTCATTTGTTCTTGTATTATTTTTTGAAGGTACCGTCAGTAATGGCAGTATTATTTTAAAAGCGCAAAATACGTTCTTAGGATTAAATTTGTTTTTGGAAATTTTAATTTTCTTTGCCTTTAGTACCTTTGTGGTATTTGGTACTAAAGGCTTTTTTGAGTTGTACTCTCAAAGATTATCAAATTATATTGTCCTCATTTCGGGGATAGTATTGATATTTGTGATTTGTATATTATGTTATCAAATCTTAGTACAAGAATGAGTCATCCCGCTAATCATTAAAAAAAGCATCCTAAAATTTAGGATGCTTTTTTTTTGAGTTTTATTTTAAATATTACCTTAGAATCAAAACAACAAACATTTACACTTTGACGAATGTTTGGTAGGTATAAGCAAATTGATGTTTATCGTCTATAGGATTAAATTCTGATTGAATTTCTTTCCAATCATCGGAATTGATTTCTGGGAAAAAAGCATCGGCATCAAAGCTATGATGCACTCTCGTGATTTCAAGCTGGTCTGCAAATGGAAGCCCCAAATTATAAATTTCCCCACCTCCAATAATAAATGAAGTTTCATTTTCCGGGCAAATTGCAATTGCTTTTTCGATACTATCAACTACAATACAACCTTCCGGATTATAGTCTTTATTCCGTGTTATAACAACATGTGTTCTATTAGGAAGTGGCTTTGGAAAACTTTCAAAAGTTTTTCTCCCCATTATTATATGATGTCCTGTAGTTAAGGATTTGAATCTTTTGAAATCATTGGGTAGATGCCAAACTAACTCATTATTTTTTCCAAGTGCATTATTTTCTGCAACGGCAGCAATCATGATAATCATACTTAATGGTGTTATTTAGAATTAGTTTCTTCAATTTTGGATTTCAATTGCTCAATTTTTTTTTGCTGTAAAGCTACTAGTCGGTCAATCTGATCTCTTTCCCAATTTTTATTCATAAAACGATCAGTTATAAAAACTTTTATGAAATGCAAAATAAAAAAGAATAACCATAAAGTAATCCCCCAAATACACCAATGTATATTCAATCCCGTATCAAAAAAATAAGCTGCTACAATCAAGAAAATACTGAACAACATCAAGAAAACAAAATGATAGTATAATCTTTTCTTTTGTTTTATTCGGTTTCTGGCATACTCATATTGTTCGTGTAATTCTTTTTCCATGATTTAAAATTTTGCTCATAAAGATAAAATTTATTTTCAAAAGTCTCCATTATGATTATTGAATATTTAAAGAGAAAACGTTTTCTTTTTTTTAAATTAAGATTTAAACGATTCAATTTCTTTTTAAAAGTAAAAAAAAGAATACTTTTTTGCTATTATGCTAAAAATGAGGTGGTTTGTTCAAACTTAAAAATATTTCATTTACTTTGTTATAACTTTAAAAATGAAATAGTTATGTCTGTAAAAAAACAATTTATAAAAACTAAGCCCGTTTGTAAGGTTACCTTTTCTGTAGAAGCAAAAGAGGCCAATCAAGTATCTGTAATTGGTGATTTTAATAATTGGAAAGTAGAAGAAGGAGCCTTAAGCAAATTAAAAAATGGAACTTTTAAAGGGTCTTTTGACTTAAATAAAGATTCAGCATACGAGTTCAAATATGTGATTGACGGAGCCTATGTAAATGAGCCAGAAGCCGATTCATTCAAGTGGAATGATTTCGCGGGAGCCGAAAACAGTGTGTTACTAGTTTAAAAAAAATCCGCTTTAAGCGGATTTTTTAATTTTATACAGCTACACTTCCCTTGATTAGGGCATGTGGCTCATATCCTTCTAGTGTAAAATCATCAAAATCAAAATCGAAGATGTTTTTCACATTTGGATTTAAAATCATTTTTGGCAATGGTTTTGGTTCACGAGTAAGTTGTAACTCGAGTTGCTCAAAATGGTTATTATATATATGTGCATCGCCAAATGTGTGTATAAATTCACCTACTTCAAGGTCACAAACTTGTGCTATCATCATAGTTAACAATGCGTAGGAAGCTATATTAAAAGGAACTCCCAAAAAGACATCAGCACTTCGTTGATACAATTGACAGGAAAGTTTTCCTTTCGTTTCTCCTTTGGATTCGTCTGGAGAAGCTACATAAAACTGAAAAAAAGCATGACAAGGAGGCAAGGCAGCTTTATTATTTGCTACATTTTCCTCAAATGACTTTGTTGTATCTGGCAAAACTGATGGATTCCAAGCCGAAATTAACATTCTTCGACTGTTTGGATTTGTTTTTAATTCAACAATAAGCTGGCTAATTTGGTCAATTTCCTCACTATTCCAATTACGCCATTGGTGACCATAAACAGGGCCTAAATCACCGTTGCTATCTGCCCAGGCATCCCATATTTTGACTCCGTTTTCTTGAAGATATTTGACATTGGTATCCCCTTTAAGAAACCAAAGCAATTCATATATAATCGATTTTAGGTGCAATTTTTTGGTGGTTACCATTGGAAACCCTTCACTTAAATCAAATCGCATTTGATAACCAAATACGCTTTTTGTACCAGTTCCGGTGCGATCTCCTTTTTGACAACCATTATGCATAATATGTTGTACTAAGTCTAGGTATTGCTTCATTTTTTGTTGATTTGTTTATTCGTTGATTTGTTTATTCGACTTATAGATTAAACAAATTCACAGTTAAACATTACGATTCTCTCTTAGAAATTTCATCACGGATTTTAGCCGCTTTTTCATAATCTTCATGTTCCACAGCTTGTTCAAGCAATTCATTTAATTCCTGCAAAGTATGATTAGAATAGGTACTACCCGATTCATTACTTTCGGTACTTCCAAAAGTTTCAGGATTGGAAAGAATGTCGTCCATTTCATTTGGCGCATCTGTTTCAAGAGGATTTGCTTTCAAGAAAATACCCGCTTTGTCCAAAATGTTTTTGTAAGTAAAAATAGGAGCGTTAAATCGAATGGCTAAAGCAATGGCATCTGAAGTTCTTGCATCAATTATTTCTTCGATTTTATCTCTTTCGCAAATAATGCTGGAATAAAAAACACCGTCTACCAGTTTGTGGATAATCACTTGTTTCACCACAATATCAAATCGTTCTGCAAAATTTTTAAACAAATCATGAGTCAAAGGACGTGGTGGCTTGATTTCTTTCTCTAAAGCAATTGCAATAGACTGAGCCTCGAATGCTCCAATAACGATAGGCAATTTTCTTTCCCCATCAACCTCATTTAAAATTAACGCATAAGCGCCATTTTGAGTTTGACTGTATGAAATTCCTTTTATAGATAATTTAACTAAGCTCATTTTTGTATAATGGGAAGCACTAAGTACTCTATTAATTATGTCTTTTTTCTTGTTTTAAATAATGTGCAATTTTAATCAAAATATATGGAACAAAAAAGCTACCTAAAGCAAAGATACGATTATCTTATTTTTAGGTAGCTAATTATAGTAGAAATTAAATATCTAAGATTGCTGCTCTTTGAAAGTTTTTAATTTAGCTGTTAATTGAGGCACAATTTCAAATGCATCTCCTACAATCCCGTAGTCGGCTACTTTAAAGAAAGGAGCTTCCGGATCACTATTGATAACCACTTTTACTTTAGAAGAGTTGATACCCGCGATATGCTGAATAGCTCCAGAGATTCCAATAGCAATATATAAATTGGTAGCAACTGGCTTACCAGTTTGCCCTACGTGTTCTCCGTGAGGTCTCCATCCTAAATCTGAAACTGGTTTTGAACAAGCTGTTGCAGCTCCAAGAACTGATGCCAATTCTTCAACCATTCCCCAGTTTTCTGGCCCTTTAAGACCACGTCCTGCAGAAACTACGATGTCAGCATCGGCAATAGAAACTTTACCTGAAACTTTTTCAACAGATACCACTTTTACACCAAAATCAGCGTCACCAATTGTTGGATTAAAATCTTCTTCTGTTAATGATGAAGCACTTTCAAAAATACCATAAGAGTTTTTGGCAAGTGCCAAAACTTTTACATCAGTATTGATTTCAGTAATATTGAAAGCTTTGTTTGAAAAAGCAGTTCTTTTTACTTGAAAAGGAGAAGTACTTACTGGCAAACCAACAACATTTGAAGCATACCCAGCCTCCAATGCTACAGCTACCAATGAAGCTAAGTAAATACTGTCTGTTGTAGAAGACAATAAAACCACTTTTGCAGCTTCTTTCTGTGCCGCTTGTTTGATAACATCAGCATAAGCTTTTGCAGTAAAACCAGCTAATTTATCATTGCTTACTTTTAAAACTTTGTCTACTCCGTATTTTGACAATTCAGAAACATCTCCTGCGTTTACAGTCACAGCCGTAACGGTTGTTCCTAATGATTCGGCTACTTTTTTTGCATAAGAAGCTAATTCTAATGCTACTTTTTTAAATTTTCCTTCTGCAGATTCTGCATATATTAATATTGACATATTTTTTTATTTTAAATGTTGAATTATAAATTTTAAATGTATTTGAGAATGTTAATTCACAACTTAAAAATTCATAATTTAAAATTATATTACCTTAGCTTCGTTGTGCAATAAATTAATTAATTCATCCAAATTATCAGCTGAAATTAATTTAACCGCAGATTTAGGAGCTGGTTTTTCAAATTTCACCGCTTTAGTATTTACAGCAGCATCAACTGGTTCAAGGATTGTTAACACTTTAGTTCTAGCAGTCATGATTCCTCTCATATTCGGGATACGTAAATCTTTCTCCTCTACAATTCCTTTTTGACCTCCAATGATAATAGGCAATGAAGTACTTACTGTTTCTTTTCCACCATCTATTTCACGAACAGCAGTTACATTAGAACCTTCAACGGTGATACCAGTACATGAGTTCAAAAAATTATATCCTAAAATTCCAGCAATCATTCCAGGAACCATTCCTCCATTATAGTCTAATGATTCTTTTCCAGCAATCACAACATCGTAATCTCCGTTTTTAATTACTTCAGCCAATTGTTTTGCTACAAAAAAACCATCTGTAGGGTTTGCGTTGACACGAATGGCTTCATTGGCACCTATAGCCAATGCTTTTCTTAAAGTAGGTTCAGTATCTGGTCCTCCAACATTCACTACGGTAACTGTAGCTCCTTGTTGCTCCTGGAACCAAATAGCTCTGGTTAGACCAAATTCGTCATTTGGATTAATTACATATTGAACCCCATTGGTATCAAACTCAGCGTCTCCGTTAGTGAAGTTGATTTTTGAAGTAGTATCAGGAACGTGGCTGATGCAAACTAATATTTTCATAATAATATATATTAAATTCTTTTTTTTCTTTGACAAATTTAAAATAATAAATTGAATAATATACTATGCGTGCATAATATTTTTCACAACTATTACGATTTCGCAAAACACAATAGTACAATAAAGGTTTTAATCAGAATTATTATAAATAACTGAGCTAATTTTGTGATTTAAGCAACTTATTCAGATTTGACGCTCATCCAAATGAAATTTTGATACCACAAATTTTCAATTCAGCAGCAATTCCTAGCCCAGATAGTAGCGGCATCCTTCTTGTGGTCTCGTTTTTTTCTAACGAGACCACAAGAAGATATAGCGGATAGCTGGAAATAGCTCCTAAAAAAAACAATAGCATAAAACCTTGTTATTTTAAAGTGATTTATGCTTTTAAGTAATTTAAAATAATTATTTTTGCATTTCTAAAAATTACACACAGACTATATAAATATGAGAACTATACAATTTAGAGAGGCCATTTGTGAAGCAATGAGCGAAGAAATGCGTCGCGATGAGTCCATATACTTAATGGGTGAAGAGGTAGCAGAGTATAATGGTGCCTACAAAGCATCTAAAGGAATGCTTGCCGAATTTGGTGAAAAAAGAGTTATTGACACGCCAATCGCCGAACTTGGTTTTACTGGAATTGCAGTTGGATCAGCAATGAATGGATGTCGCCCGATCGTTGAGTATATGACTTTCAACTTTTGTTTGGTTGGAATTGATCAAATTATAAATAATGCTGCCAAAATGCGTCAGATGAC